>NZ_LZHA01000087.1:0-28060 GCF_001690335.1 Gilliamella sp. Gris1-4
GCTAAACGTAATTATGGTAAGGATATAGATAAAAGCAGTATGGATAGCTGCCTTTATCGCTATCGTCATTTAGTCGAGAATGCCTTTGCTAGAATCAAGCAATATCGTTCAATATCAACTAGATACGATAAGTTAGAAAGGAATTATGCCAGTATGGTATCACTGGCATTTATGTTAATGTGGCTACCAATGTATTGTTGAGTAATTTATGTACAGCAAAGATCAACAGCCCCTAATAATATAAGAATTATTGAACGACCTAAAATAAGAAATGTATTTGCATTTATGTAATATTTTATTGGTATATTAAATATGAAATTAAAATCAATAATGACAGTTATAAAAATTAACATGCTAGATACAAATATGCTTTTGATAAATTTTTCTGATTGAATTTTATCAAAAGTTTTTCGGAAATTTCTTCTAGATAACCCAAGCCCCAGCAATACCGCTGCACTATAAACTAGCATTAAAAATGTGCTAGATGCATAAATACCCAACAATTCAAAAGCTGTAATGATTAACTTATAGCCTTCAAGCAAAATAAAGCCAGCAATGGTAGAAAATAAAATAAAGTGGATATTTGAGCTATTAGTTACTGTAAATGCAAAGGGTTGCTTATTTTTTATAAAGTATTTTCCCAAAAAATTAGTTAAATAATAAATCAATAAACTAAATAGTAAAAAATAAAAATAGTAGATGAGATATTGATTAATATGTTTAAATAGGGATGTAACTCATAGGTATGAAAAAATATTTTTTGTTCAATAATTGCAGTAACAATTGAAAAGATCGTTATCATAATAAACCATAATGTATCAATAAGGTTATTTCGAAAGAAATAAATAAGAATATAATAAGAAAATTCGTAATTGTATTGCACAAAGAAGAAAACCAACCAAAGAAAGCAACTCAAAAAAAATAAGTTAGACTACCTATAAAAGGTAGAGTAAAAAAAGAGACTTTATTCATATAATATCCTTGTCAATTTCATAATCAAAAATTCATATCACATTAATTTTTTTTAAAATAATTAAATTTGTAAAACTATTGTTAATCAATTCGTTTAATAAAGTGTTTTATCTTAAATCCCATGGCTATAAGTGAAACAAAATAGACTAAAATACCCACTATAACCAATAAAAATAATCGCCCGATACGAACCAACATTGAACCAGTTGACCAGTCAGGTAATAACTGAGAACCAAACCACAATGCTGCAGACATTAAAATTACCGCAATGACGATTTTACTCAAAAAGTAACGCCAACCAGATTGAGGTTGATAAAGCTGTTTTTTACGCAACTGCCAATATAATAATCCAGCATTAAAGCATGCAGCTAAGCCAATTGATAATGAAAGACCAGCATGTTGTAATGGACTAATAAAAGCAAGATTCATTAGCTGTGTTAAAATTAATGTAATAATCGCAATTTTAACCGGTGTTTTAATATCCTGACGAGAATAAAAGGCTGGAGCTAGCACTTTAATCAAGATCAATCCAAGTAGACCTATAGAATAAGCAACTAAGGCTCGCTGTGTCATTAAGGTATCATTTAAGGTAAATTGTCCATATTCAAATAGCGTTGATATAAGTGGGCGAGAAATAACCCCTAATGCAACCGTACTCGGTAGAGCCAATAAAAAACAAAGGCGTAATCCCCAATCTAATAATTCACAATATTGTTTATGATCACCTTTTGTAAAGCTTTTTGCTAATGATGGCAATAAAATGGTGCCTAACGCTACACCAAGCACCCCAGCAGGAAACTCCATTAAGCGATCAGCATAATACATCCACGAAACCGAGCCTGAAACTAGAAATGAAGCAAAAATAGTGTTAATAATTAAAGATATTTGTCCTACAGATACGCCTAAAATTGCTGGCCCCATTTGTTTTAAAACCCGCCAAACACCGCTATCTTTTAAGCTAATACGCGGTAATACTAGCATGCCAATTTTCTTTAAATAAGGTAGTTGGTAAAGCAATTGTAAAATCCCACCAACACCAACAGATACAGCAAGTGCCAATACTGGTGGATTAAAGTAAGGTGTTAAAAATAGGGTAAATACAATCATACTCACATTGAGTAGTGTTGGAACAAAAGCTGGGACAGAAAACCGATTCCATGTATTAAGGATGGCTCCAACAAGTGATGCCAACGATATAAAAAAGATATAAGGAAAGGTTATGCGTAGCATGGTAGTTGCAAGTTCAAATTTTTCAGTTGATTCTTGCATAAATCCAGGCGCAGTTAGCATAATGATAAAAGGCGCTGTGATAACTCCAATTAGCGTGACCAACGCCAAGACCAAAGTTAATAATCCTGCAATATAAGCAATAAATGTGCGAGTTGCCTCTGTCCCTTGTTGATTTTTATATTCAGCTAAAATTGGTACAAACGCTTGTGAAAAGGCCCCTTCTGCAAAAATACGTCGGAGTAAATTAGGAAGTTTAAATGCAACAAAAAATGCATCGGTGGCCATACCTGCACCGAAAGAACGTGCAATAATGGCATCACGCACAAAACCTAATACACGAGACACCATCGTCATTGAGCTGACAGTAGCTAAAGATTTTAAAAGATTCATATTCAAATTATATACAAAGTATACAGCCTAAAACTGATAATGAAGCATAGTCTACAAACTATTACTTTAAATAACCATGCTTTTTTAATAAACTTAATTTTGTTGATACCGCCAGCATAATACTGGCGGATGTTTGGTTTAACGATCTTTTAAGGGGATAAACGACATAATTTCACCAATATTTTTATAAGCAGGGCGAATAATTCGGCGATCATCAAAATTGAGTTCTTCAATTCGATGAGCACACCACCCAACAATACGAGACATGGCAAATAATGGCGTATAAACTTCTTTTGGTAAGCCAATCATGTCATAAACAAAGCCTGAATAAAAATCGACGTTGGCGCAAACTTGTTTTTTTGTTTTGGCATTTTTTCGATTTAAAATGGCGTTAATAGCCCGTTCTTCAAGCAAGTTTAAGAAATTATACTCGTCTTCTCGGCCTTTTTCTTTAGCTAGTTCATGCGCCATTTCTTTTAGTAATACAGCTCTTGGATCAGATACCGTGTATACCGCATGCCCAATACCATAGATTAGACCTTTTTTGTCAAATGCATCTTTATTTAAAATACGTTGCAAATAGGCATCAATTTCATTTACATCGGTCCAATTTTTAATTTCTTTGGCTAAGTGTTTAAGCATTTTACCTACTTGTAAATTAGCGCCACCATGCAATGGTCCTTTTAGCGATCCAATACCTGCTGCAATGGATGAGTAAGTATCAGTACCGGTAGAACTAGTTACTCGCACTGTAAATGTTGAGTTATTTCCACCTCCATGTTCTGCATGGATGATCATAGCTAAATCGAGCACTCGTACATCAAGATCAGTATACCCCCCCGATCCTTTCATCATGTATAAGAAGTTTTCGGCAATGGAAAAATCCTCATGTGGGTGGCGGATATGTAATGATTTGCCTTTAGCGCTGTGACTTAACATATTATAAGCATAGGCAATAATGGCAGGAAATTTTGCAATGAGGTCTATTGATTGACGCATTAAATTATCGCGAGATGTATCATCTGCTTTAGAATCATAAGTGTACATTTCAAGGACTGTTCTGGCTAAGATATTCATCACATCATGGCCTTCAAGTTCCATGATAGCAATTTTAGTTTGCTTTTCTAGCGCCATTGATTCACCAAGTAATCTTGAAAAGTCGTATAATTCTTCGGCATCTGGTAAGTAACCAGATAACAGTAGATAGATTGTTTCTTCAAATCCTGTACGTCGCTCTTTTTGTGCATTATGCACAAGATCTTTAATATCGATGCCTCGATATAACAATTTACCATGGATCGGTTTTAACGTACCGCCATCTAAATATTCATAACCTAATACATCCCCAATTTTAGTTAATCCAACTAATACGCCTGTGTGATCTGCATTGCGCAATCCACGTTTTACATTGAAGGTTTCAAATAGTTTTGTTTCAATTTTGCTCGTGTTTTTAATTGTTTCTGATAATTTATAAACTAAAAATTTTTCTTTCATTTATCATTACCTCTTGTGTTATAAATTATCGATTACTGCTTGAGTAAATTCAGTAGTTGATAGCGGTGTTCCATTTTGCATAAACCTAGCTAAATCGGTAGTCGCTTTGCCTTCTTGGAATAGCTTTTGCATTGCTTGGGTAATTAATTCTCCAACTTCATACCAACCGAGATAGTCAAACATCATCACACCAGATAGTAATAATGATGATGGATTTGCTTGGTTTTGCCCTGCAATATCAGGTGCTGTGCCATGTGTTGCTTCAAAAATAGCATGCCCTGTTATATAGTTGATATTCGCACCTGGTGCTATACCAATTCCCCCAACCATTGCTGCAAGTTGATCTGAAACATAATCACCATTAAGGTTTAGCGTTGCTACAACAGAATAATCTTCTGGCTTTAATAATGTGTTTTGTAAAAAAGCATCACAAATCACATCGTTAATAATTAATTTTGAAGCAGATTTAGCATTCTGTAATGCCTGCTGAGCAGCAGCTTTTCCTTCATTTTTTTGGATTTCCATATATTGATTCATGGTGAAAACAGCATCACCAAATTCTTTCTCAGCTAGTGCATAGCCCCACAGTTTAAATCCCCCTTCGGTAAACTTCATAATATTACCTTTATGCACTAAGGTAACAGATGGTAGTTTATGATGAAGTGCATATTTAATTGCAGCTCTAATTAAACGTTCTGATCCTTCAATGGAAACAGGTTTGACACCATATGAGGATGTTTTGGGAAAACGAACTTTATTAACACCCATTTGTTGTGATAAAAATTGATAAAATTTTTCAGCCTCCGGCGTACCTTGTAACCATTCAATGCCTGCATAAATGTCTTCAGTATTTTCTCTAAAAATAGTTATGCTGACTTTTTCGGGATGTTTTATCGGTGATTCAACGCCTTTGAACCAACGAACAGGACGAAGGCAAACATAAAGATCTAATTCTTGGCGAAGAGCAACATTGAGTGAACGCAATCCTCCTCCAACGGCCGTTGTTAGGGGGCCTTTGATACCGACAAGATATTGTTTAAATGCATTCATAGTTTCTTCTGGTAACCATGAACCGTTTAATTTGTATGACTTTTCACCAGCAAGAACTTCTCGCCATTCAATGCTACGTTGACCTTGATAAGCTTTTTCAATCGCATTATCAAAAATCGCTCTGGCAGCATTCCAAATCTCTTTACCTACACCATCCCCTTCAATAAAAGGAATAATTGGTCGATTCGGGACAACTAATTGCCCATTTTCAATTGAAACCTGCTGATTCATTTGTGCCTTCCCCTTATTTTTAGTTATTTAAATCCTTCTTTCAATTTATTTAAAGCGCTGCCCGCTTTAAACCATTCAATTTGAGATTGATTATAGGTGTGTGCAACAGCAAAAGAGTCTGTACTTCCGTCACGATGGTGAAGTACTAGTGTTAGATCTTTGTCTGGTGCAAAATCTGTTAACCCGAGAATGCTAATTTTGTCATCTTCGCGAATTTTGTCATAATCGTCTTTATTAACAAATGTTAAAGCTAACATTCCTTGTTTTTTAAGATTTGTTTCATGAATTCGGGCAAATGATTTAACTACTATGGCTTTAACATTTAAAAACCGAGGTTCCATTGCGGCATGTTCTCGTGATGAGCCTTCTCCATAATTTTCTTCAGCTACAACTATCGATCCCAAGCCTTGTGATTTTAGTTGACGAGCTAACACAGGCACTTCAACATAATTGCTCGTTTGAGCATCTAAGACAGAATTATTTTTTTGATTAAAGGAGTTAACAGCACCAATCAACATATTATTAGAAATATTATCTAGATGCCCTCGAAACTTTAACCATTTTCCCGCCATAGAAATATGATCGGTTGTGCATTTACCAGTTACCTTTATAAGTAGGGGATGAGCAATAATATCTTTTCCATCCCAAGGTGAAAAAGGAGAAAGCTGTTGAAGTCGTTCAGAGTGTTCTGAAATATGAACGTTGACCGAACGACCATCGGCAATTGGTGCAATATAACCAGCATCATCCACAGCAAATCCTTGTTTAGGTAACTCATCGCCTATTGGTTCAGATAATTTTACTTTTTGTCCTTTATCATTAATCAAAGTATCAGTGAGCGGATTAAAGCTTAGTTTACCTGCAATTGATAATGCCGTTACAATTTCAGGTGAACATACAAATGCATAAGTATTTGGACTGCCATCATTGCGTTTAGCAAAGTTACGATTAAAAGATGTCACAATAGAATTTTTGTGTTCATCAGCAACATCGTCACGGCGCCATTGACCAATACAAGGACCGCAGGCATTTGCCATAATAGCCGCTCCCGCCTGCTCAAAGTGACTTAAAATACCATCTCGTTTTGAGGTGTATTTCACTTGTTTTGATCCTGGGTTTATAATTAATTTTGCTTTTATTTTCAAGCCTAATTGATTTGCATTATCAATTACAGATGCTGCACGCATCATATCTTCATAAGAAGAGTTAGTACATGAACCAATCAACCCAACTTCCATATTATCAGGATAATTATGTGCTTTTACAGCAGCAGCTAGTTGTGAAATAGGATAAGCTAAATCAGGAGTAAATGGACCATTAACATAAGGTTCTAATTCAGATAGGTTAATTTCTATTACTTGATCATAGTATTTTTCTGGCTGTGCTAAAACCGCTTCATCAGGATTGAAACAGTCTGTTAAAAGATTAGCTAAATCAACGACCTCTTGACGCCCTGTCATTGCTAAATAATCAGCGGACTTTTTACTATAAGGAAAGATTGATGTTGTTGCCCCAACTTCTGCTCCCATATTACAGATCGTTGCTTTCCCTGTTGCTGATAAAGTTGAAGTGCCTTCTCCAAAATATTCAATTACTGAATTAGTGCCACCTTTAACCGTTAAAATACCTGCCAGTTTTAAAATAACATCTTTTGGTGATACCCAACCTGATAGTTTACCAATTAATTTTACACCAATAATTTTTGGCATTTTTAGTTCCCAAGGCATGCCGGCCATAACATCAACTGCATCGGCACCACCCACACCAATTGCGAGCATTGAAAGTCCTCCTGCATTTGGGGTGTGTGAATCAGTACCGATCATCATACCGCCAGGAAAGGCATAATTTTCAAGCACAACTTGATGAATGATACCTGCATCAGGCTTCCAAAATCCAATACCATATTTATTCGATACATCACGTAAAAATTGATAGACTTCTTGGTTATTATTTTCAGCAATAATTAAATCATCATGAGCATTTTTATAGGCCTGAATAAGGTGATCACAATGTACTGTCGATGGCACAGCAACTCTGTTACGACCTGAATTCATTAGCTGTAAAAGAGCCATCTGTGCTGTTGCATCTTGCATAGCAACTCGATCGGGGGAAAAATTAACATAGTCTTCGCCCCGTTTATAATTCTTAAGTTGTTCGCCTTCTGCTATGTGTGCATAAAGAATTTTTTCTGTCAAAGTTAATGGTTTCCCAATTTTTTGGCGCACCTGATTAATCTTTTGTGGATAATTTTGGTAAATATGTTTAATTAAATCAATATCAAAAACCATAGTTAAGCTCCTATTGCTTATATTATCGGTTTAAGCTTTACTTAAAATTAAATTGAATATTTATTCTTTTTTATGATTAAATATTCACACAATATACTAATAATTCCTTTATGCAATCTTGTATTAAGATCTTTTATTAACCAATAATTTTTTGATATTAGTTGAAATCATATAGAGCAAGTATGATCGCTAATATAGTTTCTATACTAACGAAATATTAGACATTATGCTCATCAAAGAAAATTCAAATTTGTTCGATTATATAAATAAAAATAATATATAGAGGTTTTAAGTTAGGAAGGTGTTGAATATAAAAACAGTTAAAAGCTATGTTTATCTGTACGTTAGAGCATTGCTATACTGTTTTCTAAACTTTAAGGGGGCGTTTCCCCCTCTTTTTATTTTTCTCTATAATTTATAGCTAGCAGTCAACAAAAAGGCTCTTGGCATACCTGGCATACTATTTGAGCGCCAATACTCTTTACCGAATAAGTTAGTTATTGCTAGCGTTATATCATAAGATTTTGTTTGATAACCAACTGCTCCATTCCAAATAGCATATCCTGAACGTTTATGTTGGTTTTTATCATCACTATACATTGATCCTTTATAATTAATTTCTAGCTCTGTAAACCAATTTTCATAAGGTAAGTGTCGAATACTTAAATACCCACTATTTTTTGCTGTATTAGATAAATATTTTCCTTTATTAGCAGGTATTTTTTTATCTCTATGAATTTTAGCTTGTTGATAGCCTATGCCACTATTGATATACCATTTTGGTATCAATTCACCAATAACACTTAATTCAATGCCTTGACTGAGATCACTACCTCTGTATAAGGATCGTTAACTGAGTCTGGTTGGTAGCGAATATTATATAATTCAAGATTATAAAGAGCAATTTGGGAAGAAAACTTATCATTTAACCAATCACTTTTGATACCAACTTCATATTGTCGCGAATATTGGGGTTTATTGTCATAGACTGTTTTTGAATCTGTAGAAAGAGTGATAAGACCTCTGTCTCCATAAGGAGAAAAATTTTTACTGTAAGAAGTATAAAAACTTTGTGACTCTATAGGTTGCCAAATTAAACCAATTCTAGGACTTAATGAGTGTCCATCGTAAGATCGGTGTTGATGCTTTATTTGATCATTTGATTCAAATTCATAATTATCGTAACGTAATCCAGTTAACATTTTCCATTGTTTTGTAAAACTGATTAAGTCTTGCCAATATAACCCTTGAGATATCGCTTTATGGTTAGTTTTGGTATTTAATTTATTATAATGTGGCTTTTTAGTATTCCAATGGGGATGAAATGGATCAACCAATTCTGGATAGGCACTAGTCAAAGCTAATCTTGGTTGGCGCTTTTCTATGTTATATTCAATGCCGACTAACATATCATGAGCAATACTTCCTGTATTAAATTTACCCATTAAATCGATTGTATTACTATAAGTTATATTGGCAGTTTCTTGCCAAGCACGGCGAAATTGCAATTTACCTTGATAATTGCATGTTTTGCCATTACTAAGTTTACCCTTTAAATCACAATAATTACCCCCATAAATATGATCAAAGTTTTGAGCAGCCTTACGATATAAATTGGTTAATTTAATTGACCAGTCATAATTAATTTCAAATCCCATGACCGAACGTAATGATTTAAAATTGTCTTTTACATAATCATCTGGATGAGCATATGCAGTTTTCAATGATACGCCTTTAGGTAGATCATAATAAGCTGGCGCTCTGTCTGGCCTGCGCCATAAATTATCATGAGTATATTGTACTAACCAATTAAATCCCTCCAAATTATCATAAAGTATACTTGGAGAAACCATTGTATCTCTTTGTTTTATACCTTTGCGAAAGCTTCTATCTGATTGATGATCAATGGTCATTCGCAATGCAAGTTTATCGTATAAAACCTGATTGATATCAAGCATACCGCCATATTTATCCCAAGAGCCACCACGTAAATTTATGGTTGTTGGAGAATCAAAGTTAGCCTGTTTGCTGATCATATTAATGATTCCTCCACCTAAACCACGACCATAAAGTACAGATGCAGGGCCTTTTAATATTTCAATACGTTCGATATTTGCTGTACTTTGCCTAACTTGGCCACTTGCACGTACGCCATCACGATAAATATCTCCAGAACTAGCAGAAAAACCGCGAATTTTTATACCTTCATCACGCATATCATAAGTGGCATCAACTCCTGGTATTTTGTTAACTATTACATTGAGATCATTTTGTCCATACATTTTCTCTTGTTCAAGATTAACGGAATTAATTGTTTGTGGAATATCTTTGATATCAAAAGACATTTTAGTAGCTGTTGATGATTTTTTTATTCTTTGATTATTATTGTCCTTAATTACCGAAATAACCTTCATCGTTTCGATATTAGTGTCATCATCTTTTTTTCTTGCGCTATTGTAATAAAAGATACTGCTCCCAATAAGCCTAGTATGGTTAATTGATTAGCTAATTTCATTGTTTATCCTATCATCTGTTGTTTTTTTTTGTTTTATAACCTTATATCGCAGTCACTACATGATAATGATTATTATTTTCATTATAAACTTATTTTATATTTTTTAACCACTCTAGTTTAATACTATTTTATATCTTATTGATAATTTGTATGATTTATAATTGATTTGATGTTATAAATAAAAATGAATAGGTTGTAAATAATGAATTGTAGGTAATATTTTGACTATTAGTACATTGTGTGGTTTAACTTTTGGTCTCAATACTTCGTACTGTTTGCGCACTTAAGACAAATTTGATTAATTAATTGGTTGGTTTTTTAAAATCAAGAATGGTGGGTCGTGAGCGATTCGAACGCTCGACCAACGGATTAAAAGTCCGCTGCTCTACCGACTGAGCTAACGACCCATTTGACAAGAACCGCTATGCTCTTAATATCTAAAACGACAAGCGATTTCGGGTTGCTATAATACTTATAATTATACTGCTACGCAACCCTTTTATTGCCGCTTTTATTTAATCGATGCTTATTTATACATTTTACTTAAGTGATGCTAATTTTTTATTAGCAAGCGCTACTGCATTTTTATCTTTTGGATATTTATTAACTACTTGTTGAAAAACAGCTTTAGCATTTTTAGTATCTCCTTTATCAAGTAAAATTAATCCTACTTTATAAAGGCTATCAGCAGCTTTAGGTGAAGATGGAAAATCTTTTACCACACTTGCATAATAAAATGAAGCTTCGTCTTTTTTGCTTTGTTTATATAAAAGTTGACCAAGCCAATAGTTAACATTAGCTCGATAACTCGACTTTGGATAAGCTTTTAGATATTTTTGGAATGCATCAATAGCTTCGTTATTTTGCTTACCATCGTTAACAAATTGCATTATAAAATTATAGTCAGCTTTATCATCACCTGTAGTTTTCCATCCGGATAAATCTGATGAAGATTTTGACGAAGTAGAGTCTGAAGTTGGTTCCGAACTAGCTTCTTGTGAATCAGAATTGGTATTTGGCGAAACTCCTGAACCATTAACCATTTGCTGAAGAATCATTTTTTGGCGTTCAATTGTTTGATTCAGTTGATATTTTGTTTCTTCTAACTGACCGCGAAGAGTATCTACATCTGCTTGTAAATCGCTAATTTTTTGTTGGTTTTCAATCAATAACTGCCCTTGAGCTTGCACTGTGCGATCAATATCGGAACTGCCTGCTGCACAACCATAACCAGTAAATAAAAGAAATAAGAACAATGTGAGTATTTTTTTATGCATATTATTAGACTCGGCGTGAACTTAGAAAATAAGAACGGCTGAATAATCAGCCGTTATAAAGTGCTATTAGTATCCAACATAAGTTACTACAGCACGACGATTTTTAGCATACGCTGCTTCATCATGACCTAATACAGCTGGTTTTTCTTTACCATAAGAAACGATTTCCATTTGGCTTGCAGAAGCACCATTACCTTGTAAGTATGATTTAACTGCAGATGCACGACGTTCACCTAATGCGATGTTGTATTCTGGTGTACCGCGTTCATCAGCATGACCTTCAATAACAACTTTTACATTAGTAGTACGAATAAATGCTGCGTGTGCATTTAATAATGTTGCATATTCAGATTTAACATTGTATTTATCAAAATCAAAATAAACTGTATTGATTTGTTGTAATTTTTGAAGTTGTTCTAAAGCTTCTTTTGATAAAGTACCATTTAAATTACCGCCTGCGTTGCGGCTGCTATTAGATGAACAAGCAGTTACAGCGATTAATGGCAAAGCAACCGCAGCTACTTTAAGAAATTTAGAAAATTGCATTGTATTAACTCCTATTGTTTGAATAAATTATTACTTATATTTTATGTATCTAACCGACTTCAAAGTAACATCCGTTACCAACCAGAAAGATTAGAGTTATATATTATAACGACCTTAAACTTTACACAATTTTAATAATCATAATATTGTTTGTTTTTTAAGCTGTCCTTATAAATACGGTGACCATGCAGGAAATTTTACTTGCCCATCGGTTGCAGGTAATCTCGCTTTAAAATTACCATCTGTAGAAACAAGGTTCAAAATTGTACCTAACCCTTGAGATGAACTATAAATGATCATTGTTCCGTTTGGTGCAATACTTGGAGTTTCATCTAAAAAAGTGTCTGTTAGGCGTTGATAGGTTTTTGTATCCATATCATATCGAGTTATATGTTGTTCGCCATTATTGGTTGATATCATTGCAATAAAAGAACCATCAGGCGATACTCTAGCATTTTGATTTTGGGTATTATCCCAAGTTAACCTTTGCGATTCACCAGTATTGATGTTGATACTATATAACTGAGGACGACCTGCTTGGTCCGATGTGTAAATAATAGTTTGACTATCTGGCATCCAAGAAGGTTCTGTATCATTGCTACGGCTAGAGGTAATTTGTGTGATTTTTTTGCTACTTAAATTCATCATATATAAATTTAAGCTACCACCTTTAGATAGAGCAAATGCTAATTTACTACCATCCGGAGAAAATGCCGGCGCCCCATTATGCTGAGGGAAAGATGCAATTGTTTGAACAGCACCACTATCCAATGTTTTTAAAACTAATGAGGAATGTCCACCTTCAAAAGTTACATAGGCTATTTTTTTGCCATCTGGTGACCAAGTAGGAGACATTAATGGTTCCTTAGAACGATGAACAGTGATTTGATCATAACCATCATAATCAGACACTCTTAGTTCGTGTGAAAAAGGCCCTTTAGTCGTTTTTACAACATAAGCAATTCGTGTTCTAAATGCTCCTTTAATACCTGTTAGTGATTCAAAGATTTCATCACTTGCAGTATGGGCGGCATAACGTACCCAACGTTTTTCAATTGAGAATTGATTTTGTGCTAGAACTGTACCTGGTCGATTAACTGTATCGACTAATTGATAATTTATAAGATATTTTCCTGACGCATCTGGTTGTATTGATCCAACCACAACAGCAGAAACACCAAGTTTGTTCCATACGGCTGGAGTAACCTCTGAAGCAATTGTTGGTTTCTGAGGCATTTGATTAACATCAACAGGATTGAACTTACCACTGTTACGCAAATCAGACGCAATAATTTCTTCAATAACTTGTGGGGGTTCTCCTCCTCCAGCCCATTTAAATGGAGCAACCGCGATAGGTTTAGCTGAACTCACTCCATCAGTAATAATAATTCTAACTTCAGAATTAGCCATTGAGGTAAAAAATAAAATAAAACAAGTTGTCAAAAAGCGAGAAGCGAATTTGATCATCTTAAATTCCTTAATAAAAATAAGATAAATAGAGTTAAAGTAAATATAAACTCATAAAAAACAGAAAACAAAGTCTTTAAAAATTAATATCCTGTCTCTGATTAATTCCATATATTAAACTTTACAAATCATCAACAATCATAAGATGGAAAAGATAGCTGATATCTAGGTACAAGTCTATAATCTTTAAAATAAAAAGATTTTTATAATTTAATTGTTTTATTATATATAATAATCAAAGTGATAATAAAAATAATTATTCTAAATCTAGTTGCCTATACTAATCCTATTTAGGTAAGGTTTAAAGAGTTTCGTAAGATATTTTTATATAAGGTGATAGATGTGATGTATTAAAAATATTATTGCTTGGAATGGCAACACATTTTCAAACAAAAAAATTAAGGGGTAAGTGTTTTTTAAATTCAACGGGAGGCAAGTAGCCTAACGAAGAATGCAATCGTTTATGATTATACCAATAAGCATAAGCCGAAAAAGCGCGTTGTAACTCAGCTGTTGAGTTGAAACGTTGGCCTTTTACAAATTCTGTTTTAATTGTTTTAAATGTCGCTTCCGCTACCGCATTGTCATAAGGACATCCTTTCTTGCTTAATGAATGCGTGATATTAAATGCCTTAAAACACGCCTCTAATAACCGATTATCAAACTCTTTGCCTCTGTCTGAATGAAATAAATCCAATTTTGATAATGGCAGTTTAATTTAGCTTAATGCCGACATAACAAGCTCTGCTGTTTTATGTTGACCAACATGATAACCGACAATTTTCCTATCGGATAAGTTCACTAAAACACATAAATAGTTCCAACGTTGCTTAACTTGAATATAGGTTAAATCTGCAACAACAATTTGTTTTTTATCACCTACATCAAATTGTCGTTGCAGGTGATTTTCTGTGGCGGTTTCATTCACTTCCGTATTGTGAGATTGATAAGGTTTAACGGGTATTTTGATACCAGCAATGAGGCTTTCATCAACCGAGCAATGTAACGGCGTGACACCCAAATATTCTCTTTCTGTAAATCAAAACGAATTCGTCTTGTACCATAAGACTGATAGCTCTGATTAAATAACGTCACGATTTTATTGGTATAAAGCCCTACTGATTTTTGTCTATTCAATTTACACTGATAATAAGCATAATGTCTTGATAATCCTAACTTTGTTATGCTATAACGATGTCGATTTGCTTTTAGGATAGCGATTTTCGTCCTATTATCAGTGCTGCTTGCTTTAGAATATCGTTTTCCATACGCAGCTGTTTAAGCTCTTTACGCAACGCGATTAACTCTTGTTCTTGTGGACTGCGATTATCTTTTGTTTTAAATGAGCCGCTTTGGCTTGCTTGCGTTATCCAACGGTCCAATGCTGATGGTGTCAAATCATATTCGGCAACAATTTCACTACGTGATTTACCATGTTGATAAAGACTGACCATTTGGTGTTTAAAATCATCTGTGAATGTTCGTCTTTTGCATTTAATCTTATTCATATTTGTTCCTTTTTTAGTTGTGATAAGTTTACCTTACCCTTAAAAAAGTTGTATGAATTAGTGTAGCCGATCCAGCTTTTTAACAAATAACCCAAAGTGGTAATCTTAGCTTAATAGGTATCTTTATTTCTGACAATATTCACAATAAAAGGTATTACGCTGTCCAATTTTTTGTGATTTTATTTCTGTACCACAAATCAGACATTGTTTACCTTCGCGTCCATAAACTTGTAACTCCTGTGCAAAATATCCAGGTTTACCATTAGATTGCAGGAAATCCTTGAGTGTTGTTCCTCCTTGTTTAATTGATTTAGTAAGAACTTGCTTAATAGAAGCTACAAGCCTTTCAAATTCATTTAATTGTAAGGAGTTTACTTTTCGGTTAGGGTTGATTTTTGCCATAAATAACGATTCAGACGCGTAAATATTACCGACGCCAACCACAATGTGGTTATCCATAATCCAACTTTTTATTGGAACTTTTCGATTCCTCGCTTTTCTTAATAGATATTCCGCAGAGAATTCATTACTTAAAGGCTCCGGTCCCAAATGTTGTAATTGAGATATTTCATCTAGCGAATTTGCCCAAAGCCAAGATCCAAAACGCCTAGGATCGATATAACGTAGAGTGACGCCATTTTCTAAAACTAAATCAATATGATCATGCTTTTCTGCTTTTTGTGGATTTTTTAAAATACGTAAACTTCCAGACATTCCTAGATGAATTACGATCCAATTGTTGGGTAACTGTAATAATAAATATTTTGCACGACGTTTTATATCTAAAATAATTTGCCCGTGCACATTACTTATAGCCTTATCAACGGGCCAACGTAATTTAGGTTGTCGAACAATAATTTTATCAATAATCTGTCCTTTCAAATACGGCAAAATACCTCGACGACTTGTCTCAACTTCCGGTAATTCAGGCATATTGTTTTCACTTAGTTATTTAATAGGTCAGTAACCCAAGTCGGTGCTTGCTGAACCGGTATAGACTGGTTATTGACAGAGCATAAACTCTGAGGGTTAATCGTCCATACAGGTAAAGAGCGAATACCACTCCCATTACATTGCCACTGCCCATCACTATCAATAGGTACCATAAAAATATTTTGAGGTAGTGGCAATACTAATTTCTTTGGTGGATTATTTTGTAAATATTCACTATAAATTTTTAAGGCGCCAGTTGCTCCTGTTAATTTCATTGGAGAATGATCATCTAAACCAATCCAAACAACAGCAACATTTTTACCATCTATTCCTGTAAACCAACTATCACGAGAATCATTACTTGTGCCTGTCTTAGCTGCTAAATTAAATGAACCATATTTAGCTTTTAATGAACGAGATGTTCCCGAATTAACCACTTGTTGCATAGCATAAGTAGTTAAATAAGCTGATTGTTGAGATACAGCCTGAAGTTGTTGCGGGTAACTTTGATAAACTAATTCACCTTTATCGGTCAATACATATCTTAAAATAGAAAGTGGAGATCGTTGACCATTATTAGCTATCGTTTGAAACATCTGCGCAGTTTCTAATGGTGTTAATTCTAAAGCACCAAGTAGTCTTGATGGTAAATTGGGTATACGCTCTGCAGGTACACCTAATGACTGTAAAGTATTCTTTGTTGCATCAAGTCCTAATGCCATTCCTAAATTAACAGTAGGTACATTAAGTGAAAGCGCTAAGGCATCTACTAACATAACCCGATCACGAAATTTACGATCATAGTTTTTCGGTTCCCAATAACCATTACCATCAAGCTTTATCGATAAAGGTTTATCATCAAGCCAAGTATTAAGTTGATAATGATCAGGTTGTCCAAGTGCAGTTAAATAAGTTGACGGTTTAGCTAATGAACCAATTGCTCGCTGAGTTAACCAAGCACGGTTATATCCTGGATAACGGGGTTCAGCACTACCAATGATAGAGCGAATTTCTCCAGTTTCTCGGCTAACTATAACCATTGCTGTTTGTAATTCTTTATTAGTTGATTTTCGCAGTTTCTCAATTACGTTAGTTACCGCTTGCTCTGCAGCTGATTGAGCTACAGGATCAAAGGTAGTAAAAATCTTCATACCAGATAAGTGATCTGCTTTATCACCTAATTGTTTTCGAAGTTCATTGCGTACAACCTGCATAAATGCTGGTTGTGGTGAAATTACACCACCTTTGGGTAAAACTGATAGTGGGCGCTGACTTAATAAATTATATAACTCATCATCTATAATACCTTGCTGCTGATCAAGTTTTAAAACTACATTACGGCGCTCAATAACTTGTTGAGGTTGTGTCCAAGGATTATATAAAGAAGCTCCTTTTACCATACCAACTAGTACTGCTTGCTGATCTAATGTCAGTTCATTAACTGGGCGGCCAAAATAGTAAAGACTTGCTAATGGAAAACCATGGATCTCTTCACTACCCGCTTGTCCAAAATAAACTTCGTTTAAATAAAGCTCTAAAATACGTTCTTTGCTATAGTGTCCATCCAAAATAAGAGCCATATAAGCTTCACGTATTTTGCGACTTAAACTACGTTCGTTAGTTAAAAAAAGGTTTTTGACTGTTTGCTGAGTTAATGTACTCCCACCTTCAGTACGACCTGTTGTTAGATTAACAAAAATCGCACGACCAATAGAATATAAACTTACGCCATGATGATCATAAAAACGTTTATCTTCCGTTGCGACTAATGTTTGTAATAATGAATCAGGAAACTCTTTTAATGGAACAAACAGACGTTGTTCGCCATTTGGAGAATGCATCATAGTAATTAATTTAGGATCAATCTTAAGCAATCCAAAATCACGTCCTGAATCTAGATTAGTAATACGATCAATACGATTTTCATAAAAAGTTATTCTGACTCTAAAAGCTTGCTCTTCACCATCAGGAAAAGTAAAAGGCCGACGATAAATTTCAACCGCATCATTTTTTACAATAAATTCACCAGGACGAGTAGCTTTGGTATCTTGTTGGCGATATTGCGCACCAACTAATATTGTTACCACATCATTTAGACTATATTCGCTATCTGGTTCGAGATCAATAATTTGTCCATAAACAGCCGCTGGTAACTCCCATACATTCCCATCAATCCGTTCTTTAATTTGTTGATCAAGATAAACACCATAAATAATAGCCACTGCAGCAAAGACAAGAAACAACTTGAATAGTAGTATCAAAAATCGTCGCCAAAGTGTAGTTTTTTTATTTTTTCTGGTCTTTTTAGAAGAGCGTTTTTTTTCTGTTTTAGTTGATGTTTTCAAACTGCACCTAACATTTATTATTAAATAATAATTAGCTTATGATAACATAATTTTTTAAGGACACCTTGACTACCTTTTTTAAAAATTCAGCTAAGTATAAAACCAATGTATAACTTTAAAAGTTTAGCTGAGAGCTCATACTTTTAACTTTTGACAAGAATGCCTTTTTCGACTTACCTGTTAAGCCTTCCGAAATAGGTAAGCTTGCCGTTAATGGATTAACAGGCTTATTATTAATATGTAATTCAAAATGTAAATGAGGCCCCGTAGAACGCCCTGTGTTTCCTGATAGGCCAATTTTATCGCCTTGCTTAACTTGCTGACCAGGTTTAACTAAAATTTTATCCAAATGCATATAAGTTGTCATATACTGACGACCATGCCGAATAGCAATATAGTTGCCCGCTGAACCACTATATTTTGCAATTACTACCTCACCATCACCAACCGATAATACAGGTGTGCCACGAGACACCGCAAAATCAACACCATTATGAGGAGCTATTTGACCTGTAACAGGGTGTAAACGACGGGGATTAAATCCAGAAGAAACACGCGCCTTTTTTGCTAAGGGATAACGGAAAAAACTCTGCGATAAGCTGTTGCCATTAATATCATAATATTTACCATCATCAGCTAAAATTGCATAATAATCTTTAGTTCCATTTTTAATTCGAACCCCCCGCAACTGACTATTGGATAAGCTTTTACCATGCATTTCTCGTGTTATAGCAACTGAAAATTTATCACCTACTTGTAATCGGCGAAAATCTAAACGCCACTGTAAAGCGCGAGTAATAATACCTATTTCATTACTAGTTAGACCGCTCTTTCGAGCATCAGCAACAAAACTAGATTTAATGTCACCTTTTATAACAATATCTTGTGGGACGGCTTCAACTGTTTCAGAACTTTCTACAAATTTATCGCCAGATTTTTCATAGATTCGGATGTTATTGCTTGATATTGTCCAACTAAAAGTTTGCAAGTTATGATTATCATCAGTCGTCCAGCTAATCTGTTGACCAATCCTTAAATTTGCAAGTTGCTTAAATTTTGACGTTAATAGATAGATATCATTTTTATTAACATTATAGCGAATTAGAATATCATGCAGAGTATCACCACGAACAATAGTATATTGTACTGCATTATCTTTACCATCAACGATATCATCTAATTCATCTTTAACAATTTCATCTTCAGGAACATCTGATGATTCAGTGACAGTAGCAATTTTACCATTTACTATCTCGACTCTTCCATCACCATAAATAGAGCTGGAATCATCATTTACAGTAGTTTCAACTTGAGGAGTTAAAGGAACATAAACCGTTCTCTCCAAATTGAGTGGACGCCACAGAGTAGTAAATAAAATAACAATAAAAAGAACTCCCAATATTGAAAAATAGGGAATTTTAAAATTATTTTTTTCAATACTGAGGGATTTTATTTTTCTTGCCAAAATTAACCTTAACTATTTATTACTAAAACTAGTTTTTATCTAAACAATCCAACAGTTGCTGTGTTAAATTTGTTAAAAATTGTGAATAAGCACTTTTTGAAAGTATTATACCCGTTCCTAATGGATTCAATTCTCCAATTTGAACATTTGTTCCACTCACTAATTTCTCAATAACTGCAGGGCTAAACTGTGGCTCACGAAATACACATACTGCTTGATGATCCTTGAGCTCCTGTTGAATAGCATAAACTTTTTGAACACCGGGTTGAACTGCTGGATTTATAGTAAAACTGCCTAGCTTTTTTAATCCGAACTGTGCCTCAAAATATCCATAAGCATCATGAAACACAAAATACCCTCTATTTTGTACGGTAATTAGTTTTTTTGCAATGTTTTGTTCTGTTTCTGTGAGTTTGGTAATGAATTCGTCTAAGTTTTCATCAATCAATATACTTTTATCTGGATACAAGGTAACAAGCCTATCATGAATTGATTGTGCGATAATCTTAGCAATTTTAGGTGAAAGCCAAATATGCTCATCATATTCACCATGGTGATGGTGATCTTGATTGATCTCATCATGAGAATGAGCATCTTCCGGTTCATGCTCGTCATGGCTTGTTCTAAGTAACGATTTAATTTCCGGTACAGCCATTAATTCAATTTGCTTTTGCTTATCGATACTTTTTAAGATAGTTGGCATAAAAGCTTCCATATCTTCACCGACCCAAATCACAAGTTCGGCTGATTTAAGTTTTGCCAAATCAGAA
Organism: Gilliamella sp. Gris1-4; assembly: GCF_001690335.1. Classification (NCBI taxonomy): domain Bacteria; kingdom Pseudomonadati; phylum Pseudomonadota; class Gammaproteobacteria; order Orbales; family Orbaceae; genus Gilliamella; species Gilliamella sp. Gris1-4. The sequence continues at coordinate 20,482 of NZ_LZHA01000087.1, forward strand.
GGTTTTAAATAATAGGTGTGAGGAGATGCACCATCAGGAAGTAAAATATCAGTATCAGTTACTCCTGAAGCAATAGCTTCAGTGATAAATCCTATGGGTTTCACAGAAGAAATAACTTTCGCATTAGCAAAATTAGCGATAGTTTGCATAAATATCAATGAACTAAATATCATTAAAAAAGAGATTAATTGTTTATTATTTTGTGTAATATTTTTTTTCACACCATTATCCTATATTAAAAAGTATGATAGAATAAAACCAATAATTGTTATAATATAACATAACATGATTGTAGGCAAGGCTCTTAGCGATATGACACCACTAATCTCTCTTGATAGTGTTTCGGTGGAAATTGACCATCAAAAAATATTACATGACGTTTCGTTAGCAATACATCTTAATCAAATTATTACATTACTTGGCCCCAATGGCGCAGGTAAATCAACTCTAGTAAAAGTTATTTTAGGTTTAGTTCCATATACTTCAGGAACAATTAAACGTTCAAGCAATTTAACAATTGGCTATGTACCACAGTCAATCAATTTAAATACCACACTGCCTATTACTGTTAAACGTTTTATGCGCTTAAATAAACAATTAAATACCGAAAAGATTTTTAGTACGTTATCAATGGTAAAAGCAGAATATTTGATTAATAAATCTATGCATCAATTATCAGGTGGGGAATTGCAACGCGTATTATTAGCTCAAGCCTTAGCAAAGCAACCTCAATTATTGATTCTTGATGAACCAACTCAAGGCGTGGATGTTAATGGTCAAGTATTATTATATGATCTAATCGCTGATGCAAAAAAACAGTTTAATTGCGGTGTATTAATGGTTTCTCATGATCTTCATTTAGTTATGGCAAAAACAGATGAAGTAATTTGTTTAAATCATCATATTTGTTGTTCTGGCACACCTGCTATTGTATCTAACGATCCTGAATTTATTTCTCTATTTGGCCAACATGGGGCTTCACAAATTGCTGTTTATAAACATCATCATAATCACCAACATGACTGTTGCTCCCCCTCTATTGATCAACATAGGCAAATTGCTATGTCTTGTTATGGAAAAAAACATAATGATTGAGTTATTATTACCTTCTTTATTAGCAGGATTATGCTTAACGAGCATAACAGGTCCTTTAGGTACTTTTGTTGTTTGGCGTAGAATGTCCTATTTTGGTGATACTCTATCCCATGCGGCTTTACTTGGTATCGCTTTTGGCTTTTTACTGAATATAAATTTATTTTATGCAGTCATTTTTGTAACTCTTTTACTAGCCTTAGGGTTACTTTGGTTAGAAGCCCAAAAACAACTTCCAATTGATAGTTTACTTGGTATTTTAGCTCATAGTGCATTATCTCTTGGTTTAGTTGTAATTAGTTTAATGAATAACATCCGTATCGATCTAATGGGGTACTTATTTGGTGATCTATTATCAGTAACATATTCTGATCTTTATCAAATTACCACTTGTGTAGCATTTATTGGTGCCTTATTGCTTTGGCGATGGAATGACATTTTATTTATTACTGTCAGTGAAGAGTTAGCTTTTAGCCACGGTATTAATATACAAATAACAAAATTACTTTTAACTCTACTGTTGGCGCTAACAATAGGTCTATCAATGAAATTTGTTGGAGCCCTAATTATTACATCTTTACTTATTATTCCTGCCGCAACAGCCAAATATTATTCAAAAACACCTGAAGCTATGGCCATAATTGCAATAATAATTGGTATGTTATCAGTTTTTATCGGATTGATGTTTTCATTTATTTACGACACCCCAACAGGGCCTTCAATTGTATTAAGTAATACTTGTTTATTTTTTATATCATTATTTATTTCAAAAATAACTTTAAATAAAAAAAATTAAGATTATTGCAAAAGCGGATTATTTATTGCGTGACAGATCCCATTAATAAACCGACTTTTATAGTTTACTCAATATTTCTAATACTATAACAATACAATTCAATATGTTGATAATTAGAAACTATGTCACTTGCAATTATTTATACTCGAGCATCTATTGGAATACAAGCACCGTTAATAAACGTTGAAGTTCATATTAGTAATGGGTTACCAGGTTTTGTTTTAGTTGGCCTGCCTGAAGCAACGGTTAAAGAGGCTAAAGATCGAGTTAGAAGCGCCATTATTAATAGTGGTTTTACCTTTCCTGCAAAAAAAATAACTGTTAACTTATCTCCTGCAGATCTACCAAAGGAAGGGAGTCGTTTTGATTTACCAATAGCTATCGCTATTCTTGCCGCTACAGAACAAATTCCAACAGATAACCTATTACATTATGAATTTTTAGGAGAATTGGCTCTTTCAGGAAATATTAGAGCAGTGAAAGGAGCAATCCCCGCTGCTATTTCTTCTAAAAAGAAAAATCGTACATTAATAATTTCAGCAGAAAATCAATCTGAAATTTCTTTAATTCACCAAAACAATACCTTAATCACTAATAACTTATTGGAGTTATGCCAATATTTATATAAAGAAATTGACTTACCAGCAGTTCAATACCGTGAATATCAAGATGTTGATAATAACTTAGCTAGTTTACAAGATATAATCGGACAGGAACAAGCCAAAAGAGCGTTAGAAATAGCAGCCGCCGGAGGTCATAATTTACTATTAATTGGTCCTCCAGGGACAGGAAAAACTATGTTAGCAACTCGCTTGACATCGCTGTTACCTCAATTATCTGATGAAGAAGCGCTTGAAAGCGCTGCAATAACTAGTCTAGTTAGTCCAAATGGTTCAATCAAAAACTGGCGTAAAAGGCCATTTAGATCGCCACACCATAGTGCATCAGCGGCAGCATTAGTTGGTGGAGGAACAATACCTAAACCTGGCGAAATTTCACTAGCACATAATGGAGTTTTATTTTTAGATGAATTACCAGAATTTAACCGAAAGGTATTAGACGCTCTGAGAGAACCAATTGAGTCAGGTGAAATTATCATTTCGAGAGCAAACGCAAAAATAAAATTTCCTGCTAAATTTCAATTAATAGCAGCAATGAATCCAAGCCCTACAGGACATTATCAAGGAACACACAATAGAACAACACCCCAGCAAACAATCCGCTATTTAAATCGACTTTCAGGACCTTTTCTCGATAGATTTGATATTTCAATTGAAGTGCCTTTATTACCTAAAGGCTCCTTAAGCCAAAAACCGACTTCAACTGAATCAACCGAAACGGTAAAAAAACGAGTTTTACAAGCAAGAAATATCCAGTATAAAAGAAATAATAAACTAAATAGTCAGTTAAATACAAATGAAATACAATGCTATTGCAAATTGTCTGATGAAAACAATGAATATTTAGAACAAGCATTGATTAAATTAGGACTCTCTGCTAGGGCGTGGCATCGTATATTAAAGGTATCGCGAACAATTGCAGATTTAGAATTATCAGAAAACATAGAACGAAAACATATTTCAGAAGCATTAAGTTATCGTTCTATGGATCGATTATTAATTCAATTACATAAAAATATTGGTTAAAAGAATTAGTCGTCAGTATCGACAAAATCATCAGTTGTATCAACTTGTGGTTTTCCGCCAGATAATGTGTGAAAGCGTTTAGGCTTATTTATGCTAGAAAGATATTTCAACCAAGTTTTTTCAAAATCAGTTGATGGCTCTTTTTTACCTTTGCAAACGGCAACAAATGATTTTTCTTCTGCTGTAGTAGGTTTTCTAACTTCTGTATCAAGATCTTTAAAAGCACATCCATGTTTTTCTAAAATAAGTGCTTCTTTAATAGTAAAGTCTCCGTGACGAGAAAATCCTCTTGGATAATTTTTATTATCAAAAAAACGTTGTTGACTAATAAAGCTCTCAGCCATGTTCTATCCTCTAGGTTATAAAAGTATTTGGGCGGGAATTATAATTGACTAAGTTAATCTGTAAATAAAATTTTTTTATTTGCTCGGGTAAAAATGACCAAATGATTAAATTTAAAACAAAATCACTATTTTTTGTGGCAGGGGCGGAGAGTCTCGAACTCCCAACACCCGGTTTTGGAGACCGGTGCTCTACCAATTGAACTACGCCCCTAAATAAGGTGGCGGAACGGACGGGGCTCGAACCCGCGACCCCCTGCGTGACAGGCAGGTATTCTAACCAACTGAACTACCGCTCCACCGTATTTGGTATGTATATATTAAATTTAGAAGTCTGGCGGCACCCTACTCTCACATGGGTAATACCCACACTACCATCGGCACTACGGCGTTTCACTTCTGAGTTCGGCATGGGGTCAGGTGGGACCACCGCGCTATTACCGCCAGACATATCCTGTACTCTCTTTCTTTATCGCTGTCCATTATCTCATATCAACAACAATCACTCAATTCGGAACAAACTGTTTTTTCTATCTCTATTCTCTTTTCGATGATTTCCTCATCTAGCAATAACTTCTGCGTAAACCAAAACAACTCCGAGTTGTAAGGTTAAGACTCTCGGTTCATTAGTATCAGTTAGCTCAATGTATCACTACACTTACACACCTGACCTATCTACGTCTTAGTCTCAAACGGACCTTACTGAATCTCTTCAGGGAAAACTCATCTCGAGGCTAGTTTCGTGCTTAGATGCTTTCAGCACTTATCTATTCCGCACGTAGCTACCGGGCAATGCAATTGGCATCACAACCCGTACACCAGCGGTGCGTTCACTTCGGTCCTCTCGTACTAGAAGCAAACCCTCTCAATTTTCCTACGCCCATGGCAGATAGGGACCGAACTGTCTCACGACGTTCTAAACCCAGCTCGCGTACCACTTTAAACGGCGAACAGCCGTACCCTTGGGACCTACTTCAGCCCCAGGATGTGATGAGCCGACATCGAGGTGCCAAACACCGCCGTCGATATGAACTCTTGGGCGGTATCAGCCTGTTATCCCCGGAGTACCTTTTATCCGTTGAGCGATGGCCCTTCCATTCAGAACCACCGGATCACTATGACCTACTTTCGTACCTGCTCGAGCCGTCACTCTCGCAGTCAAGCTAGCTTTTGCCATTGCACTAACCTCCTGATGTCCGACCAGGATTAGCTAACCTTCGTGCTCCTCCGTTACTCTTTGGGAGGAGACCGCCCCAGTCAAACTACCCACCAGACAGTGTCCCTTACCTCGATTCAGAAGTATAGGTTAGAACATCAAACATTAAAGGGTGGTATTTCAAGGTCGACTCCACTCACACTGGCGTGCATGCTTCTTTGCCTCCCACCTATCCTACACATTAAGGCTCAATGTTCACTGTCAAGCTATAGTAAAGGTTCACGGGGTCTTTCCGTCTTGCCACGGGTACACCGCATCTTCACGGCAATTTCAATTTCACTGAGTCTCGGGTGGAGACAGCCTGGCCATCATTACGCCATTCGTGCAGGTCGGAACTTACCCGACAAGGAATTTCGCTACCTTAGGACCGTTATAGTTACGGCCGCCGTTTACTGGGGCTTCGATCAGGAGCTTCTGCATAAGCATAACCCCATCAATTAACCTTCCAGCACCGGGCAGGCGTCACACCGTATACGTCCACTTTCGTGTTTGCACAGTGCTGTGTTTTTATTAAACAGTTGCAGCCAGCTGGTATCTTCGACTGATTTCACCTACGTCCGCATGGGATTTCAATTACACATCAGCGTGCCTTCTCCCGAAGTTACGGCACCATTTTGCCTAGTTCCTTCACCCGAGTTCTCTCAAGCGCCTTAGTATTCTCTACCTGACCACCTGTGTCGGTTTCGGGTACGATTAACTATAACCTGAAGCTTAGAGGATTTTCCTGGAAGCAGGGCATCAATTACTTCACTGCCTTAGCAGCTCGTCATCACGCCTCAGAGTTTCAGTGACCGGATTTGCCTAATCACACCCCTACACGCTTAACCCACCATCCAATAGGTGGTAAACCTAGCCTTCTTCGTCACCCCATCGCAGTTATAGCCAGTACGGGAATATTAACCCGTTTCCCATCAGATACGCCCTTCGGCCTCTCCTTAGGGGTCGACTCACCCTGCCCCGATTAACGTTGGACAGGAACCCTTGGTCTTCCGGCGAGCGGGCTTTTCACCCGCTTTATCGTTACTTATGTCAGCATTCGCACTTCTGATACCTCCAGCATGCCTCACAACACACCTTCTACGGCTTACAGAACGCTCCCCTACCCAATACACTTACGTGCACTGCCGCAGCTTCGGTGCATAGTTTTAGCCCCGTTACATCTTCCGCGCAGGCCGACTCGACTAGTGAGCTATTACGCTTTCTTTAAATGATGGCTGCTTCTAAGCCAACATCCTAGCTGTCTAAGCCTTCCCACTTCGTTTCCCACTTAACTATGACTTTGGGACCTTAGCTGGCGGTCTGGGTTGTTTCCCTCTTCACGACGAACGTTAGCACCCGCCGTGTGTCTCCCATGATTCAACTTGTCAGTATTCGGAGTTTGCATCGGGTTGGTAAGCCGGGATGGCCCCCTAGCCGAAACAGTGCTCTACCCCCAACAGTCATTCATGAGGCGCTACCTAAATAGCTTTCGGGGAGAACCAGCTATCTCCCGGTTTGATTGGCCTTTCACCCCCAGCCACAGGTCATCCGCTAATTTTTCAACATTAGTCGGTTCGGTCCTCCAGTTAGTGTTAACCAACCTTCAACCTGCCCATGGCTAGATCACCGGGTTTCGGGTCTATACCCTGCAACTTAACGCACAGTTAATACTCGGTTTCCCTTCGGCTCCCCTATTCGGTTAACCTCGCTACAGAATATAAGTCGCTGACCCATTATACAAAAGGTACGCAGTCACTATTACCCAACGGTAACAGCTCCCACTGATTGTACGTACACGGTTTCAGGGTCTATTTCACTCCCCTCCCGGGGTTCTTTTCGCCTTTCCCTCACGGTACTGGTTCACTATCGGTCAATCAGGAGTATTTAGCCTTGGAGGATGGTCCCCCCCTCTTCAGACAGGATATCACGTGTCCCGCCCTACTCTATAAGCTTCCACATAACGTACCTTCGTGTACGGGACTTTCACCCTCTATCGTGCGACTTTCCAGACGCTTCCACTAATACTTTATGCTACCCGCTTGGGCTCCTCCCCTTTCGCTCGCCGCTACTCAGGGAATCTCGGTTGATTTCTTTTCCTCGGGGTACTTAGATGTTTCAGTTCTCCCGGTTCGCCTCATCTAACTATGAATTCATTAGATGATAGTGTAGTTTCCTACACTGGGTTTCCCCATTCGGACATCGACGGCTATTGCGCTTTTTATCAGCTTACCGTCGCTTTTCGCAGATTAACACGTCCTTCTTCGCCTCTGATTGCCTAGGCATCCACCGTGTACGCTTAATTTCTTAACCTTACAACTCACAGTTGTCTTGGTTTAAATTACGCTTTCTTCTCTTTCTTACTTATTCTCTTTTTATTTATAAATTATTCAATTAAAGTTCAATAAACTTTAACTCAATCTATAATCAAAAGCCTTTCGTAAAAACGAGAACTCGTTTCTTTCAGCTTGTTCCTAATTGTTAAAGAGCTTTATCTTTCTATTCACTTAAA
>NZ_LZHA01000088.1:0-112374 GCF_001690335.1 Gilliamella sp. Gris1-4
TTTTTAGACCACAAATTAAATCGCCTATAGACAGTGCTCCATTCACCAAACTCTTCTGGCAAATCTCGCCAAGGAATACCGGTTCTCATTCGGAAAAGGATCCCTTCAAACGTCATCCGATGCTCGGATTTATTATAAACTCGGCCGGTATTTTTCATTATTTGTAGTAGCTTTTCCCACCGTTTATCTGTTAGCATTGTTCTTGGCATGATGAATCGAGTTATGGTTGTTTTTGGCTGAATTATTATAACTCACATCATGCCGTCTAAAAAATAATCATGAAAGATCAACACGCCCTAACAATTTTTATGTTAAGGGCTAATGAAAATAATTTAAATGATCTATTACCAGAAATAATTTCAGCATCAATACAAAGCATAGAACAGTATAATATAACTTCGCTCACTAATAATAAAAGCGAAAATGAGGAATTTTAGGCATGCAATTTGTCTATCGTGTTTAACAACTCTTTTTGAATTAGGTAATTTTGTTCCCTAGAAAACAAAATTACCTTTTTAAAGGTAAAGCAGCTTTATCAATAGGTAAAAATTATTTTTTTATTCTTTTTCTTTCTTTCTTTTTTCTTTATTGCTCTTCTGTGTTTTTTATTATGTTCTTTATTATTTAATCTTTTTGTATTTTGTTCATCTTCACAATTATACATTTGATTATTTTGAATAATAATAATAAATAAAACAATACTGACAAAACCTAAACACAATAATATGGCGAGTGAAAATCCCGGGATCTCATCTAATGCTTCTTTAAAAAAAGGAAGTACTATTTTGTATAATAAATAAAAGGGAATAAAACATCCGGCAAAATATATAAAATAGACAACTTTTTTACTCTGTATGCGCCAACACACACGAAGAAGTATTCCAACTAACAAAAATGTTAGACACATATAACCTGTTATAAATAAGTCGGCTAATAATCTGATCATTTGAAAAAATAAAATAGATAAAATGAATCATAATTTTAGCATAAAATAAAATTATTCAGAAAAAGCATTTGGTACAGATGATGATTCTTTTTTTGTTCGTTATTTTCGTTGTTTTGTCTTCCAATATATAACACCACGTTATTATTTACTCTTATCTAAAAATAATTCTTATCTTACTTGTTTTATGGTGATATTTTGTTTTAATAGATAAAAATATTGCTTTATATAACCTCTACTTATTGGAAATAAATTATGAAAAATGTTGGTTTTGTCGGTTGGCGTGGAATGGTGGGCTCTGTGCTTATGCAACGTATGGTTGAAGAGCATGATTTTGATTATATCAATCCTGTTTTCTTTTCTACTTCTCAAGCAGGTCAAGCAGCCCCAACTTTTGGTGGAAAAACAGGTATATTACAAAGCGCAGATAATATTGATGCTTTAAAGGCATTAGATATTATTGTCACTTGCCAAGGTGGTGATTATACCTCAGAGATTTACGCAAAATTACGTGCAACAGGTTGGCAGGGTTATTGGATTGATGCAGCTTCAACGTTACGCATGGAAGATGATGCAATTATTGTTCTTGATCCTGTAAACAAAGCTAATATTCATGCTGCTTTAAATAGAGGTATTAAAACTTTTGTAGGCGGTAACTGTACGGTTAGTTTGATGTTAATGTCATTAGGTGGGTTATTTGCTGAAAATCTTATAGATTGGGTTTCTGTTTCGACTTATCAAGCGGCATCTGGTGGTGGTGCTCGTCATATGCGTGAGCTATTAACTCAAATGGGTATGCTAAATGCCGAAGTAGCAAAAGAGTTACAAGATCCGCATTCCTCTATTTTGGATATTGAGCGTAAAGTGACACAAAAAATGCGTGATGGTAGTTTACCTACTGATAATTTTGGTGTGCCATTAGCAGGAAGTTTAATTCCTTGGATCGATAAAGCGTTAGATAATGGACAAAGTAAAGAAGAGTGGAAAGGGCAAGCCGAAACCAATAAAATTTTGGGAACAAGTCAGATTATTCCTGTTGATGGACTTTGTGTTCGTATTGGAGCTTTGCGTTGTCATAGTCAATCGTTTACGATTAAATTGAAAAAAGATATTAGTGTGCCAGAAATTGAAAAGCTTCTTGCTGCACACAATGATTGGGTAAAAGTCGTGCCGAATGATCGTGATGTTTCGATGCGTGAACTTACCCCAGCAGCAGTAACAGGCACTTTAACAACACCTGTTGGGCGCTTACGTAAATTGAATATGGGCAAAGATTACCTTTCTGCTTTTACGGTTGGTGACCAATTATTATGGGGTGCGGCTGAACCATTACGTAGAATGTTACGCATTTTAGCCTAATTAGAAATAAAATAGAAAAACCCGATTTATCGGGTTTTTTATAACAATAGATTATGGTTCTTTTTCATTCAATAACGTCACTAATAGTGATCCATTAAATAAAGCTTGCTGCACTAATGCAAATGCGCCAATTGCTGAGCTGTCGTTAAGGGAAGAACAAGTGATAGTTAGGTTTTTCCGTAATCCCTCTAAGCTTTGAGCATTTAATGCACTATTAACAGCAGTTAATAGTATTTCGGGCGACTTGGTAAGTTCTCCTGCTAACACAATTCGCTGTGGGTTAAAGATGTTAACCATAATTGCAACTGCTCTACCAAGATTTTCTCCTGCATCCTTAACTAACTTAGTAGCTAGTTCATCGCCTTGATTAGCATACTGACAGATATGATATATATCACAGTGTTCTAATGTTAACTTCGATATATAACCTTGCTCAATCATCTGTTTAGCTCGGTATTCAATTGCTTTATTTACAACTCGGTTTTCCAAGCAACCGAAGTTACCACAATGGCAACGTTCACCTAATGTATCTACTTGAATGTGCCCAACTTCACAAGCGCTTTGATTGTGGTTAGTAAGCAACTGTTGATTAACGATAACACCAGAGCCTACCCCGCGATGTACTCGGATTAAAATAGAATCATCAACATGTTGTGTTGAACCAAAATAACTTTCGGCTAATGCTAGACTTTGAATATCATTTCCTAGAAAAATAGATACATTGAATTCCTTTTGTAGTATCTCGCCTAAAGCCCACTCTTTTACTTGAATATGTGGAGTGTATCGGACAATGCCATTAACTGAGTCAATCAAGCCAGGGAGTACAATAGATATTGCAACTAAATATTTTATTTTTTTGCTGTTTACCTGAATAAATTCTTTAATCAATGCAATTAGATATTCTTGAACTTGTTGTTGAGTAAAATTGATAAGTGAGCATCTTTTTGATGTAAGGCATTTAGCCCCTAAATCAAAAAGCTCTATTGTGACGTGGGATCGACTTAATTGTACGGCAATTGCTTGGTAATGTCCAAACTTAGCTTCGATTGAAACTGCAGGCCGTCCCCCCGTTGATTGTTGTGCATCAACTTCTTTAATTAATTTTTTTTTAAGAAGTTGACGGGTTATTTTGGTAATGCTTGCAGGAGCTAATTGGCTGATTTCGGCCAATTGAATACGAGAAACAGGTGCTTGCTGAACAATCAAACGGTAAATCATTGCATAATTTAGCTGTTTGATTAATTCAGCGTTGCCAACTAAGTTCAGATAATTAAATTTCATATATTACTCAATATTTTTCATTAACTATCTGATATTCTAGCGACTCACTTCTCCATTAACAACAGTTTTAATTATTGTAAAGTCACGACTAAATACAACAAGGTTTGCAATTTTACCCTCACTAATACTACCAAGATCTTTATCCACACCGATTGCTTTGGCAGGATAAAGTGTTGCCATTCTTAATGCTTCATCTAATGCAATACCTACATATTCAACTGCATTTTTTACTGCATCAATCATAGTTAATGCTGAACCACCAAGTGTGCCATTTTCATCAATACAGCGGCCATCTTTATAATAAATGGTTTTACCTGCAAATACGCCTGATTCTAAATTAGAAGCAGCAAGCAGCATCGCATCAGTAATTAAAATTAAGTGATCTTGTTTGATTTTATGACTATTGCGAATATTTGCCCAACTAACATGTTGACCATCAGCAATGATACCAACATAAACTTCTGGTTCATCATAAATTGCGCCAACTACACCAGGCTCTCGCCCTGAAATATAAGGCATAGCATTAAATAGATGTGTTCCTAAACGAATGCCATCATTAAAGCCACGACGGCAGTCATCATAATGACCATTTGAATGACCAACCGAAACATGAATGCCTGCATTAACCAATTGCTTGATGAAATGGCTTTCAACTCTTTCTGGCGCTAAAGTAATGATTTTAATTACATCAGCATTTTCGCAAAGGAAATCAATCATTTCTTGTGACGGCTGTCGAATAATATTTTCGTCATGAATTCCTTTTTTTTCAGGGCTGATATAAGGTCCTTCAAGATGCAACCCAAGTGCTTGATTAGGATGCGTAGCTAAGTATTCACGCATCACTTTAACTGCCTTTATCATAAATTCATCAGTTGATGTAATTAACGTAGGCAAATAGCTAGTGCAACCAGAAATAAGGTTTGTGGCCTGCATGGCTTCTAATGTTTCAACGCTTAGTGCATCAAGCGTTTCATTAAATTGCACACCACCGCAACCATTAACTTGGATATCAATAAATCCTGGCGCCACAATTGCACCTTGCAAATTTTTAATCTTGATATCGGTAGGTAATTCGCTTTGTTTACAGATTTTAGCAATTTTATCACCGTTGATAATAACTGCATGATTTTCAAGAATTTCATAGCCTGTATAAAAACGACAATTTGTTAATGCGTACATTGATTTATCCTTTATAAAACGGTCACTTTAAGATTATCAGCTTCCATTTGTTTAAAATATTTTAATGTTTTCACTTTAAGATCATCAGTACTTTGTTCATCACAAACAATGATTGATGCTGGATGCATTTGTAGCGCGCTCACAGTCCAAAGGTGATTAACACTACCTTCAACACCTGCTTGTAACGCTAAACTTTTATTATGACCACAAACTAATAAAATTACCTCTTGAGCATCCATTAAGGTTGCAACACCAATCGTGAGTGCATGTTTTGGTACTTGATTCATATCGTTATCAAAAAAGCGAGAATTAGCAATGCGAGTATCTTCTGTTAAAGTTTTAATACGGGTGCGAGAACAAAGTGATGAACCTGGTTCATTAAAAGCAATATGACCATCTTGACCAACACCCCCCACAAAAATATTAATTTTGCCATAGGCTTTAATCTTTTCTTCATATTGACGGCATTCTTCATCAATATCAAGCGCATTACCATTTAGTATATGGATGTTGTTTTTATCAATATCAATATGGTTAAAGAAATTTTCATACATAAATGTGTGATAACTTTGAGGATGATCTTCTGGGAGTCCAACATATTCATCCATGTTAAAGGTTACTACATGCTTAAAGCTTACATTTCCTGCTTGGTAGTGTTTAATTAATTGTTGATACATCACTAAAGGGGAACTTCCTGTTGGTAATCCCAATAAAAATGGACGATCTGCTGTCGGTTTAAATTGATTAATTTTATTAACAATACGCTTTGCAACCCAGGCACCGACTTCTTGTGCATTTTCTAAGGGAATAAGTCTCATGTGCTGTTACCTCTTGTGATATAATTAAAAACTTTTTTCTTGAAATAAAATATGTTGTCTTTATTTTACTACATTAAACTAATTAATCAAAAAAAACGGTGATTTAAATCACAAAAAAAGAACAATTAATTTGCGAAGTAAAATAAATAATATAAAGTGGAATAATAATACTTAATTATCATCACTTAAAGATGTAAAATTTTATTACTTTTTATTATATACCCCTAATAACTATATGAGGTTAAACTTATGGGAATTTTAGCTTATATGCAACGTATCGGGCGTTCATTGATGGTGCCTGTAGCAGTTCTACCTGCTGCTGCAATACTACTGGGGATTGGTCAATGGGTTAGTCATATAGCGTGGATTAGTCATATAAATTTGTTTGGACTTATGGAATGGGATGCTAGTATTGTTGCTAAATTTTTAGTGACATCTGGTAGTGCGATTCTAAGTAATATGCCAATACTTTTTGCTATTGGTGTTGCTTATGGAATGTCTAAAGATAAAGATGGTGCTGCAGCACTTTCTGGTTTAGTGGGCTTTTTAATTATAACTACCTTATTATCACCAAAATCTATTGCTTTCTTTCAGGGAATTGATATAGAGGTCGTTAAAGATTGGCAAAAACTAGTACCACCAGCATTTAATAGTATCAATAACCAATTTATTGGTATTCTTGTTGGTATTATTGCAGCCGAACTTTACAATCGCTTTAGTCAGGTTGAATTGCATAAAGCACTATCTTTTTTTAGTGGAAAAAGACTGGTACCAATTGTTGTTTCAGTTGTAATGCTATTAGTTTCAGCTGTTTTATATTTTATCTGGCCAACTATTTATGACGCACTAGTTGCTTTTGGTAAATATATTAAAGAATTAGGATCTGTGGGTGCTGGTGTTTATGGATTCTTTAACCGCTTACTTATTCCTGTAGGTTTACACCATGCCTTAAACTCAGTATTTTGGTTTGATGTGGCTGGAATTAACGATATCCCTTATTTCTTAGGTGGACAAACTTCTATTGATGCGGGTAATGCTATTGTAGGTATTACTGGTCGTTACCAAGCTGGATTCTTTCCTGTTATGATGTTTGGTCTGCCTGGTGCAGCACTAGCTATGTACCATACGGCTAAAAAAGGTAATAAAGATAAAACTGCATCAATCATGTTTGCAGCTTCTATTGCTGCATTTTTTACTGGTATTACTGAGCCACTAGAATTTGCTTTTATGTTTGTTGCCCCTGTGCTTTATGTTTTACATGCGATTTTAGCGGGTATCTCACTTTATATTGCAGCAGCAATGCAATGGATATGTGGATTCGGTTTTAGTGCAGGTCTGATTGATATGGTACTTCAATCTGGTAACCCGCTTTCTGTTCATTGGTATATGTTAATCCTTCAAGGTCTAGTATTCTTTGTGGTCTACTATGTAGTATTCCGTTTTGTAATTGTAAAATTCAACCTTAAAACTCCAGGCCGTGAAGATGAAGATACGACTGTTTCGTCAACTGAAAGTACCCAGAAAAAACAAGTCATTGGGGATACATCTAAACTTGCTGAACAATATTTAGCGGTTGTTGGTGGGAAAGGAAATCTAACTAACATTGACTCTTGTATTACACGTTTGCGTTTAGGTGTAAATGATTCAGAATTGGTTGATGAACAAGCAGCTAAAGCACTTGGCGCGATGGCTGTGATTAAACTCGGTAAAACAGGTGTGCAAATTATTGTAGGTACTCAGGCCGAAAAAATTGCCGATGAGATTAAAAAACTTGTTTAGCCAATTAGTATAAAATAAGAACCAAATTAAATAAAACTAATGTAACAATCCACTCTATTTAAATAAGCAAAAAATAGAGTGGATTATTTATTTGATTTAACTTTACAGACTCTTTGCTTTATTTATAAACGCTACAGTATATTTTTCATTAAAAACAATAAAAAAACTTAAATAAAATTAATTGTTTACTGATATGTTTTTTAGATATAAGCTTGTTGTTATGGTATAAGGTTTTGCTTTCAATATAAAATTAGAATCGCAAAATCACATCTTTAGTCGTTAATAGTTGACTTAATAACTGGGTATTAATGACTTTACAGGGAATGTTTCTGGCTATTTTGGTTAAGTTTCTTGATTTAAATGAAGATTCACAGACATATACATCATCAACATCATAAAGTTCAAGCATGTTTAATGTTGCAATATAATCTCGCATTAAAATGCGATCAGGTTGTTGATTTGGTAATAAGTGAAAAACACCATCATCCACAAAAAAAACAGAAACCTGATTAATAACTGATGTGGCCAATGCGATATCAAGTGCTTCTCGACCTTTGGCATTTCCATGAGGTGGTGAGCTAATAATAATTGCTAATTTTTTCATTTCGGTATCTAAAGCTTAAAACTGAATAGTTCGATCTGTTGTTGCAATTGATTCACTTAGTTCTCCAAGACCAGTTAAATGAAAATAATCCGCGAGGTTATTTTTAATAACGCCACGCCTCTGGGCGGCAGCAACACAAACAGTTAAAGTTAAAGGGTATGTTTTTGCTAATTCCTGCCATGCAGAGATTAAATCAAATTCATCATTAGCGGGATCAGTATAACCGTTCCCATTATAAACACCGTCAGAATAAAAAAAGACATTTTTTATAGTATGAGGAGTATGAGATAGTAAAACTTGTGCAAATTGATATGCACAATAAGCAGATTGGGTCCCATAAACAGGACCCATAACAACAAGAGTATAACTTAATGAATTAATCAAATTAGTTAGCCGATTGTTCTTGTTCTTGATTTTGAGCTGGTTCTATCTCTTGAGTTTTATCATTTTTATCGTCATCAATACCAAGCAATTCAACTTCAAAAACTAATGTTGATGCGGGCTGGATTCCTGCTTTACCTTCTTGACCAGGAAGATTTTGGTCTCCATAAGCTAAATCAGGTGGTACAACAAGTTTAATTTTCCCACCAATTCCGATCAATTGAATTCCTTCTGTCCAACCTTTGATAACACCACTAAGAGGAAATGTTGCAGGTTCACTACGATCATAAGAACTATCGAATTTGCGTCCATCAGTTAGTGTTCCTGTATAATGAACAATGACTGTATCTTGAGCAGTTGGATGACGGTCTGAGCCTTCTTGAATGATTTGATAAAGTAATCCTGATTTTGTTTGTTTTACACCATCTTGTTTAGCAAATTCTGTACGGAATTTATCACCAGATGTTGTATTTTCAGCTTTTTCTTTTTCAAAACGTGCTTTGCTTTCTTCTTGAATTCTTTTACCGAACGCATCTAAAATAGTTTTGACGTCATCTTTTGAAAGTTGAGATGAACCGTGGAAAGTCTCATTAAAGCCACTAATTAAATATTCTTCATCTGTCTTAATTTCATTTTGCTCTAAATTTGACTTCATGTATGTTGCAAATGACGAACCTAATGCATATGCTTCTTTTTGCGCATTAGTTGAAATTGTTACTTTATTGGATGAATTTTTATCATCACAACCAGTTAATGCTAATACAATTGCGCTGCTTACTAAAGTCATTTTTATCAATGATTTCATTCTACCTCTCCAAGTTATAAACTTTTAATGTGATTATTTTAGTTATTATATCTGATTTGATATAAGATAATAAGTGTTTACAAATCTTTTATTTTATAATTTTATATTAATACATTGATAATATATTAAGGCAAGTAATATTTCGCAATTTAAATCATCCTTGAGTGAAAGCAGTATCCTCAGTTATAATGTGAAAAATTTATAGTAAATAATGTATAAGGATAGCTATTTTGACTACCGAACTTAATACCCTTGATGTTGAAGAAATCATCAGCCTGTTACCTCATCGTTATCCATTTTTAATGGTAGACCGAGTTCTTAGTTACGAAAAAGGTAAAACATTAAAAGCAATAAAAAATGTTACTGTGAATGAGCCATTCTTTCAGGGGCACTTTCCAAATAAACCTATTTTCCCAGGAGTTTTGATTTTAGAGGCAATGGCTCAAGCTACAGGAATATTGGCTTTCAAAAGTATTGAAGAGCTATCACCAGGTCAACTTTATTATTTTGCTTCCATTGATAAAGCACGTTTTAAACGCCCTGTAGTGCCGGGAGACCAACTTATGCTCGATGTTGAATATATTAAAGAGCGCCGTGGTATTGCATTATTCCATGGTGTTGCAACTGTCGATGGTAAGTTAGTTTGCGAAGCTGAAATGATGTGTGCT
Organism: Gilliamella sp. Gris1-4; assembly: GCF_001690335.1. Lineage (NCBI taxonomy): Bacteria > Pseudomonadati > Pseudomonadota > Gammaproteobacteria > Orbales > Orbaceae > Gilliamella > Gilliamella sp. Gris1-4. The sequence goes on from NZ_LZHA01000088.1 coordinate 9,818, forward strand.
CGTAAATAATTGCTTGTTTTTTAGCATTTCCCTAAAAATAGTATTAAGGAATAACTATGGCAATGGAGATACATCCAAGCTCAGTGATTGAAAAGGGAGCAAAAATTGGCGATAACGTCAAAATCGGCCCTTTTTGTTTTATTGGTGAGAATGTAGAAATTGGTGACGGGACTTTTTTAAAATCACATGTTGTCATCAATGGGCATACAAAAATCGGTAAAGATAATCAAATTTATCAATTTGTCTCGATTGGTGAGGTAAACCAAGATTTAAAATACCGTGGAGAGCCAACACGCACTGAAATTGGCGATCGCAATATGATTCGTGAAAGCGTAACTATTCACCGTGGCACTGTTCAAGGTGGTGAATTAACGCGTATTGGTAGCGATAATTTATTGATGATTAATGCACATGTTGCACACGATTGTCATATTGGTGATCACTGTATTTTAGCAAATAACGCCACTTTAGGTGGGCATGTTCAATTAGATGATTATGTAATTATTGGTGGAATGACAGCCGTTCATCAATTTTGTGTGATCGGATCACATGTTATGGTCGGTGGTTGTTCAGGTGTTGCTCAGGATGTTCCACCTTATGTTATTGCACAAGGGAATCATGCAACCCCCCATGGCGTAAATTATGAAGGCTTAAAACGTAGAGGGTTTAGCAAAGATGCTTTGCAGGCGATTCGCAGTAGTTATAAAATCCTTTATCGAAATGGCTTAACGTTGGAAGAGGCAAAAGTTGAAATTGAAACCATTGCCAAACAACACCCTGAAATCCAATTATTTATTGACTTTTTTGCCCGTTCAACGCGTGGCATCATCCGTTAATGACCAATAAACCATTAACTGTAGCTTTAGTCGCTGGAGAAACCTCTGGCGACATTCTTGGAGCAGGTCTAATTCGTTCACTCAAACATCATCATCCTAATATTCATTTTGTTGGTATTGCAGGTCCTAAAATGCAAGCCGAAGGCTGTGAAGCTTGGTATGAAATGGATGAGTTATCAGTGATGGGCATTGTTGAAGTTTTGGGGCGATTACGCCGAATTTTAGCAATTCGCAAAGATATTACTAGACGTTTAATTGCACTTAAGCCTGATATATTTATTGGCATTGACGCACCTGACTTTAATCTTTCTTTAGAAGGTAAGCTAAAACAAGCAGGCATTAAAACAATCCATTATGTGAGTCCATCGGTTTGGGCTTGGAAACAAAAACGCGTTTTCAAAATTAAGCGTAATACTAATCTTATTTTAGCTTTTTTACCTTTTGAAAAAGCCTTTTATGATAAGTTTGATGTTCCTTGTCGTTTTATTGGCCATAAAATGGCAGATGATATCCCACTTAATCCAGATCAAACAGCAATGCGCAAACAATTAGGTATTCCACTAGATTGTCGTTGCTTAACTTTATTGCCAGGTAGCCGTCATGCTGAAGTAACATTATTATCTGCGCCCTTTTTAAAAGCAGCACTGTTATTACGCCAACGCTACCCAGATTTGCATATTTTAGTACCTTTAGTTAACGCAAAAAGACGACAAGAATTTGAGCAGATTAAAACAGACATTGCTCCCCAACTTGAAATGAAGTTATTAGATGGTCATGCCCGCAAAGCAATGATTGCAAGTAATGCGTCAATCTTGGCTTCGGGTACTGTGGCATTAGAATGCATGCTAGCTAAATGTCCAATGGTTGTTGGCTACAAAATGAAGCCATTTACCTTTTGGCTTGCTAAAAAATTGATTAAAACACCTTATGTTTCATTACCGAATATTTTAGCGAGTAAAGAGATTGTACCAGAATTATTACAACAAGATTGCACTCCTGAAAATATTGTTAAGCGCATTATCCCTTTTTTAGAAGGTGATAATGTAGAGCTAAAACAGACATTTTTATCTTTGCATAATCAAATTCGTTGTAATGCTGATGAACAAGCTGCTAAAGCTGTGCTCGATGTATTAAAGGAGCCACATTGCTAGAGTTTATCTATCCAGATGCCACCTTAATCGCAGGGGTTGATGAAGTTGGGCGAGGTCCGCTTTGTGGCGATGTTGTTACCGCTGCAGTTATTTTAGATCCTAACAAGCCCATTAAAGGCTTAACTGATTCTAAAAAACTAACCGAAAAAAAACGAGAACATCTATTTGATATTATTAAACAAGAGGCATTAGCTTGGTGTATTGCAAGAGCATCGGTTGATGAAATTGATAAATTAAATATATTACATGCCACCATGCTTGCTATGCAACGGGCGGTATCAGGATTACCCATAAAACCCAATTTTGTATTAGTCGATGGCAACCGTTGTCCTGATTTTGGCATTCAAGCTCAAGCAGTTATTAAAGGAGATTTGTTGGTTGCAGAAATTAGTGCTGCTTCAATTCTAGCTAAAGTTACTCGTGATCGTGAAATGGTTGAGCTTGATAAATTATATCCACAATACGGTCTTGCTAAACATAAAGGCTATCCAACCAAAGCACATTTAGCTGCAATTGAGCAGCATGGTGTTAACCATTTGTATCGTAAAAGCTTTGCACCCGTTAAGCGTTTAACATGACTTTAATTTACCATTTTTTATCAACGGTTGTTAGCAATGGCGAATTAAAAATAGCAACGGGAGAAATAACCGTTTCTTGATAAGGAATATTGTCGCCATAACGTTCTTTTAATTTTTGTTTTACTGTAGGCGATGAAAGATTAAAATCATTGATAGTTTGCAATTGACCTATTTTCAAATTAAGTGCCTTATCATAAATTTTCCAGACTAGCTCAGAACAATAGATATAACGATTGTCCCAACCAAACCAAATATCATAAGGTTTGCCTTCAAAAATTTTGGCAACTTGCTTTAATTTAGCTATTTTGTCATTAGATAAATTTCTATTTTTTAAACGTTTTATAACATAATTTTTATTTTTACCTCGATCGATCCAACTTGTGAGTGGTGTATAAACGACTTTTTTAGCAGCTTCGAAAACATAAGGTTTGCCATTTTTAATAAAAATAATGCCCATATGACTGTAAGGTGAGTTTGTCGCCTGTTGGACTGCTAGACTTTGTCTTGATTGCGAGGATTGAAAGATAATATCGCCATCTTGAGGAGTATAATTTGCTCTACTTATAAAGCTAACAAAAGATAGTATAAACAGTATAATAAAACGCATTAAATTTATCCTTATTTATCATCAATAAGGATAAATTATAATATATTGCGTTATAATGGGCTATTTAAATGGTTAAATAGCAAACTAGTTTTGATGATGAAAAAGAGAGGCAAGTTTCTTTTTATACATTGCTTTACTGGCTTTAGCAAATTGGATTGTTTTTAAAATACCCAATAAGCTTGCTTGATGCATACGGTATAACAAGCGATGAATAGTTAAAGCAAAAAATCCTTTAACATTCATTTCGCATTTACCTGCAATTTTAACTACACCTTGTGCCGTATCATGCAGAGAAATAATCGTTCCATTATCAACATAATTAAATGATTTCATGGGTTTATTATTTAACATGTTAATGATATTTTCATAACATATTTTTGCCATTTGATGTGCGGCTTGTGCAGTAGCTGGTGAGGCTCGCCCGCTGTTTTGCATAGCATAAGCACAATCACCAATAACAAAAATATTATCATCGCGCGTTGTTTGTAATGTTGGTTTAACCACCAGTTGATTCGAACGGCTTGATTCTAAACCAGCAATATCTTTTAAATAGTCTGGTGCTTTTACACCTGCAGTCCAAATCATAATATCTGCGCTAATAATATCGCCTTCCTTTGGATAAAAGCCGTCACTTTCCGCCTTGGTGATCATAGTTTTTGTTAATACATGAATACCACGTTTTTGAAGGGTATTGGTAATATTTAATGCTGTTTTTTCAGGTAAAGCAGGTAAAATACGGTCAGTTGCTTCAATAATAGATACATCAAGCAAATCAGAACACATTTTATTACGACCACAGTTGCCAAATGTTTCAACCATATGAGGTAACTCAGAAGCTAATTCAACACCTGTTGCGCCACCACCAACAATAGCAATACGAATTTTATCTTCAATCGTCGTTTCATGTTCATCAATAATTGAACAAAAACTAGCAAATTTTGTAATAAGTGTTTCACGTAGACGAATTGCAGCGTTTTGGTCATCTAAAAAGATACAATGTTCTTTAACTCCAGGTGTGCCAAAATCGTTTGAAGTACTTCCTATTGCCACAACTAATGTATCATATGGTACAGAAATAGATTCACTATTTGAATTCTCAATAATAACATGCTTTTCTTCACGATTAAGATTAGTAAACGTGCCTTGAATAAATTGAAAATGGTGTTGTTGTCCTTGTTCAGCATAATCAATTTTATCAGCTTGCTCATTTAGAATACCAGTAGCAACTTCATGTAATAAAGGTTTCCAAATATGATAAGTATTTTTATCTATTAGTGTAACCTCGGCTTGATTACTTTTCCCTAATTTATCGCCGAGATCAGTTGCTAATTCTAATCCTCCTGCGCCACCACCAATAATAATTATTTTAACCATATTAAATACCTTAAATTTTTATTTTTTAATAGTTTACTAAATAAGTAGGTTTTTATCTATTTTATTTGACTAATATCACTTATAAATAAAACCTATTAAAGTATTACTTTATAATTAATAAAAATTATTTAAAGTAGATATAAAAAATCGCTCGCTGCTATAATAATCTATAATAACTTAGTATTGATATTAATTCATTTTTAAATTAAATCGACATGCTTTGTGTTAATAAAGCAATTTTCGTATAATGGGGGAGGGTTAATTTTACATATGCTTATTTTACAAAGGATATGATAATTTTAATTCTCTATTTCTTATCTCTTTAATACCACTCTATACAAAATTTTATGAACAAAAAAGTTTTTACTATTATTGCGTTAATCGTTATTTTAATATCAATGACGATTTTAATTCGCTCACACAATAGTCAGTTTATCTTACAAGGAGAAGTTGATGCACCGAATGTTAGCGTTGCTTCTAAAGCCAAAGGTAGAGTGCAATTTATTCATGTTCATCGAGGTGATGACGTTAAACCTGGTGATATTCTTATTACTCTCGATAGCCCTGAGCTTTTAGCTCAAGTCAAAGCGGCTGAAGCAGCGAGAGACCAAGCAAAAGCTCAATTAGCGCTTTCGGAGCATGGAACTCGAGAAGAAAGCATTCGTTATTATGAAGCAATTCTTGAGCAAGCAAAGGTAACATATGATAATGCTTCCAAAGAATATGAGCGTAACAAAGCTATTTCGGCCAAAGGTTATGTTTCTCAATCTATCTTAGATAATGCTCTAAAAACACGCGATTCAGCGTTTCAACAGGTTCAATCAGCACAAGCTAATTTAGACCAAGCTAAAAATGGAGATCGTATTGAGCAACGTGAAATTTATGCCGCCAAATTAGAAGAAGCCGAAGAGCAACTTAAACAGCTACAAATACAATATGATGATTTACAAGTTAAAGCGCAAGTAGCAGGTGAAATTGGTTCTATTCCTGCTGAAGTCGGCGAATTGTTTAACGCTAACAGTCCATTGTTAACAGTGATTCAACTACCTCAAGCTTATTTTGTATTTAACTTGCGTGAAGATATTATGTCTAATATTCGCAAAGGCGATCATATTATACTTGAAGTACCTGCACTCAATCACAAAGAGATTGAAGCCGAAATTCGTTATATAGCACCGATGGGCGATTATGCAACTAAACGTGCAACAAGAGCAACAGGAGATTTTGATTTGAAAACCTTTGAAGTCAGACTCTATCCTATTGCACCTGTTGAAGGTTTACGTGCAGGTATGAGCACATTATGGAAGCTAGACAAATAATGTTAGATTTCTGGCATCGTTTTAAAGAGGCGTTTAACGCCGAAATACCACAAATTTTTAGGCGATTTACTTTTCACTGGTTAATGTGGATTATGCCACTAATTATCTTTGTGCTAATTAGTAGTATTTTTTATCGAGGTGTATTATATGATTTACCAGTAGGTTATCTTGATCAAGATAAGAGTACTTTATCACGCGAACTCGTGCGTAATCTTAATGCTGCAGCACATGCAGATCTTATCAATTATGATAGCCAACTTTTTGATGCTGAGCGTGATCTGCAAAAAGCAAAAATTTATGCGCTACTTTATATTCCACCTAATTTTGAAGCGGATGTATTATCAGGTCGCCAACCTACACCAATGCTTTATTATAATGCGTTATATTATAGTGCTGGCTTATATTCGATCATGGATTATTCTGGGTTGATAGCAACAATCAATACCCAATATCGAACCACCATGGCTACTAGTATTGGCATGCCAGTTCCCCCATTGGCAAAAGTTAACTTTAATTATGATGGTTTATTTAATGCTAGTGGTAACTCAATGTACTTCCAACAATTTTCCGCAGTAGTGCATTTATTGCAGCTATTTGTTGTAACCACAACAATTCACATTTTAGCACAGTTGCCAAAGCGAACTCGTCCTAGCTACCCTTTTGTTTTAGGGAAATTAGCACCTTATACAATTTGGTTTACTATGCTGCTTATTTTTGAAATTGCTATGCTCGTTTTGTTTTCTAATGCGCGTGTATCAGGTTCTCCGTTTGCCATGATGATAGTGGTATTTTTCTATGTTATTGCAGCACAAAGCATTGGTATTTTGCTATACACTTTTACTAAAACTCCTATTGATGCCTATACTTATATAGGTATTTTAGTTGGACTTGCATTAACTTATTCTGGTGTTGTTGTACCTGAACTATCCATGCCATGGATTGCTAGATTTATCTCTTCGCTTGAACCATTAACTTATGCACTAAATAAACTGTTCGATCTGTTTTTGCGTCACTCTAGTTATTTGTCGGTGTTAAAAACATGCGGAATTTTAATGATCTATCCAATTATTATTACCGTGTTAGTCAGAAAGCGTCTAGTAAGACGTTTACATTCACAGTAAGAGGATAAATTTAGATGATTAAAATATTTTGGTCTTCATTTATAAAAATATTCTTTTATCTGTTAGGACGACCAATGTGGTTATTGTTACTATTGTCAGTATCATTAATGAGCCTTGTTTATATTAATGGAACTATCACTAATTTACCGATAGCAATTGTTGATCAAGATCATACTCCAACAAGCCGTGGTTTAATCCGCTCATTAGAAACAAGTTCAAAAATTGATACAATTATTTATGAAAGCTCTCTTCAGGCTTATGATGATATCAATAATCGTAAACTTTTTGCTGTGATCACGATTCCAAGAGATTTTGAAAAGCGTCTAATAAATGGTGAAGAAGTTACAATTCCTGCATATGGTGATGCTTCAAGTCGTTTAGCTAATGGTTTAATACAAGTTGATATAAAAGGGATATATCAGCAGATATTGACTGAATATAATACTAAAATAATGCGTAATAACGGATTTTCAGATAAACAGATCAATATTATTTTATCACCTATAAAAGGTCAAACCGAACCACTTTATAATGCAGGCATCAGTTTTGCCGCCATTACCTTTCCAGGTTTGTTAGTCATGTTGCTACAACACTCTTTTTTAATTGCTTCAACTCGTACTAATATCACCTTAAATTCGCTACCTCAAGGCAAACCGCCTAAAATTGTTGTCTTTGGTAGTTTATGTGGGTTATTACCTATCTGGTTATTTTTATCTATTGTATTATTTGGTTTATGGCCTTGGATACTTGGTTATCGGCAATTGGCTAGCATTCCCGAAATATTAATCATGACATTTCCATTATTGCTTGGGGCGCTAGGTTTGAGTAAATTACTAACAGAATGTTTACGCCGTACTGAGATGATATATCTTACATTAGCATTTTTAACCACACCTGTTTTCTATCTTTCAGGAACCATTTGGCCTATTGATGCAATGCCATTATGGGTGCAATGTGTTTCTTATTCTCTACCTTCAACTTGGGCAACCAATATGATTGCAGGAGTGAATCAAATGGGGTTAAGCTTATCAGATAACTGGCTAAATATATTTATGATACTTTTACTAGGAGTAATATATAGCTCGTTAGGTATTTTCATATCAGCCTTACGAGAAGGAAAAGTTAGAAGTATATTTAGAAAAATGAAAACGTTTCGATATTTAAAAATGCGTAGCTAAATGATAAATATGGGTAAAGTGCATATACGGAAAATAATCTGAGTTTTACTGAAGGAGCTTTTTATTACTAACACAGTGAATTGATTCAGTATTCCTGTTATTATGATTTATAGTTTTCACTAAAAATAATACCGTTATTGAATGTACAATAAATTTTACCCATGGATTATTAGTTTACGGTTAAAAACCATACCTCTTTCTCTTTCTGCGATATTAGTAGGTAATGCACTAGCTTATTGGCAACATCAATTTAGTTTTTGGATACTACTGTTTTCATTAATTACAGCATCATTGTTACAAATTCTTTCTAATCTAGCCAATGATTACGGAGATGAAATTAAAGGTAGCGATCAAAACAATCTTACTGCCCATAATCGAGGTATACAATTAGGCTTAATTACACTTAAGCAGCTAAAAATAGCGCTATGGATTAATATTTTTTTATGTATTTTATTTGGGCTGATTTTGCTTATATTTGCTTGTAATAATATTTATGAATTATTTATTTTTATATTATTAGGATTATTATCTATTGTTGCCGCAATAACTTATACCATGGGTAAAAAACCTTACGGCTATATTGGATTTGGCGATCTATCAGTACTTACTTTTTTTGGTTTGATTGGCGTCATGGGTAGTTTCTACTTGCAAACTAAGGTATTCTCTTTATCCATTATTTTACCTTCTTTAGGCTGTGGTTTGTTATCCGTTGCTGTGCTTAATATCAATAACCTTCGTGATATAGAACTAGATCGAAAAAGTAATAAGCGTACTTTAGTGGTAATGATTGGTAAATGTATGGGGCGATATTATCATTTATTGCTATTACTCATAGCATTTTGTTTGCTAAGTTTATTTGCATACAATAAATTACAAACAATCTGGAGCGGTTTGTTTATATTAACATTACCGTTATTTATTAAGCATATTTATATGGTTTTTCAATTTAATACGCACAAAGAAGGGGTACCTTTATTATTACAGATGGTCAAACTTGCTTTATTGACTAATTTACTTTATTGTTTGGGGATTATTTTGAGCTAGTTCACGTTTATTTAATTTTAATATCATTTTACTTGGTATTAGCGTTATACTAAATAAACTTATATATCACAGCAAAAGGAGACTTGATAATGGAGTTTGATACTTCAATTCTTTGCGATTATTACCCAGAAGATGTTAACGTAGTTGAACCAATATTTAGTAATTTTGGTGGCGTAGCATCGTTTTCAGGTCAAGCTGTAACAGTTAAATGTTTTGAAGATAACGGCTTACTATACGAAATTTTACAATCAGACGGCTCAGGAAAAATCCTTGTTATTGATGGGGGAGGCTCTGTTCGTCGAGCGCTAATTGATGCAGAGCTAGTAGATATTGCTGTTCAAAATCAATGGGAAGGAATTATTGTTTATGGTGCTGTTCGCCAAGTTGATTATCTAGCTGAAGCCGATATTGGCATTCAAGCTCTAGCTGCTATTCCTGTTGGTGCTGAAGATCAAGGCATTGGTGAAATTGATATTCGTGTTAATTTTGGTGGAGTGACTTTCTTCTCAGGTGATTTTGTCTATGCTGATAACACAGGTATCATCCTATCTGAAATTGCTCTTGAAATTGAAGATAAATAAAAAATAGTGTGAACCGCCGGTACTTATCGGTGGTTTTTATACTTAAACGTATAATTACCGGAAACTTTTTAACAAAAAATCTTTAATTTTAAATCACTCGATTACGAATATAACCACCTGTTACCGTCTTTACTAAACCTTCTAGTTCCATATCTAATAATTTGACGCTCACTTCTGAAATCGACATATTTACTTGTTGAGCAATAATATCAATAGGGATAGGTTGATGATGAATCACAGCAAAAATTTCAGGATACAAAATAGAATTATTCTGTTCTTCTTTAAGCTGATTACACGAGCTATTTACTACTGATAAATAACTATAATAATGCTCTAAAATATCAACTGGTTTAGAAACTAAATAAGCGCCTTGTTTAATTAAATAGTGAGTTCCACTACAGTTTTCATTGTTAATATCACCTGGTAAGGCAAATACATCTCGATTTTGTTCAAGTGCATAGCGCGCAGTAATTAACGAGCCGCTTTTTTCTGAAGCTTCAACCACGAAAGTTCCTAAACTTAACCCGCTAATAATTCGGTTCCGACGAGGGAAATAGACGGATCTGGCTTTTTCAAATGGAAAAAATTCGGACACAATAGCCCCACCTTGCTCCAAAATATCATTGGCTAAGTTTAAATTTGATCTCGGTGCAATTTTTGCTAAACCGCTGCCTAACACTGCGATGGTATGACCCGATACTTCAAGTGCGCCACGATGGCAAATAGCATCTAATCCAAGCGCTAAACCGCTGGTAATTGTTAAACCATTAATAGCTAATTCACTAGCAAAATATCGTCCCCACTGTGCTCCATATTCACTAAATTCACGACTTCCAACCATGGCTAATTGAGGTGAATGTAATAACTGCCGATTACCTAAAACAAACAACAATAAAGGCGGAGAACAAATTTGTTTAAGTAATAAAGGATAATCGTTATCACAATAAGCAATAAGATGTTTTTGTGGGTGGGGTGATTCTAACCATTGAAGTATTGGTTCTAAATGAAGATATGATGTTTCATAAAAACGCACTATTTGAACATCCGACAATCCTAGTTTATTTAACAAACAAGGCACATTTTGTATGCTACTTGGTAAACCGTTAGCAAAAAACTGTCCAATTTTTTCAAAAATATTTTGTTTTCCATATCCAACCATTGAAATTCTTAATAAGAATTCATATTTACTCATCATAATCTTTCCGCACTCGTTTTAAATGATTTAGATATCTTGAATTGATAAGATAAATGCTACCAATAGCCAACAAGGGCTATTCATCAGTATGATAAATGTTTACAATGAGCAATAATTTGAATAAACCCGAAATTTGAGGAGTAGATCGAAGAATTTATGGCTATTTTACCGGTATTACGTTTTCCTGATGAGCGACTTCGCAAAGTTGCTAAGCCTGTTACCAAGTTCACCCCTGAGCTACAAACGATCATTGATAACATGATCGAAACCATGTACGACGAAAACGGTATTGGGCTTGCAGCAACCCAAGTTGATGTACATAAACAAATTATTGTTATTGATGTATCAGAAGATAAAAGCCAAGTTTATGTGATCATCAATCCTGAAGTGATAAGCCAAGAAGGTGAAACGGGTATTGAGGAAGGGTGCTTATCGGTTCCTGATTGTCGTGGATTTGTGCCAAGAGCAGAAAAAATCAAAATTAAAGCACTAGATCGCCATGGCAATCCTTACGAAATTGATGCCGATGAGTTACTTGCTATTTGTATCCAACACGAAATGGATCATTTAAAAGGTAAACTCTTTGTTGATTACCTTTCACCATTAAAACGTCAACGAATTGAACAAAAAATGAAGAAACTTGCTCGTGAGGAGCAACGGAATCAATAAAATTAACCGCCACAGTGATTGGCGGTTAACCTATCTAAAGATAACTATTTAGCAACAATTACCATCGCAGGACGAATTAACCGGCCATTTAAGGTATAGCCTTTTTGGATGGTATTTACTATTTGACCTGATTGATGTTCTGGTGATTCAACCATGCTAATTGCTTGGTGCACATCAGGATTTAGTTGTGAATCTTCAGTATTAATCACTTCAATACCAAATTTTTTGACAGTATCTAGGAATGATTTTAATGTCAGTTCTAACCCTTCAACAGTAGCTTTATGCTCAGGGTTGGTTTTATCTGTAGATTCTAAAGCTCGTTCTAAATTATCAATAACGGGTAATAATTCATTAGAAAATTTTTCTAGCGCAAATTTACGAGCTTTATCAACATCTTGTTCAACACGTTTACGAACATTATCAATTTCAGCTCGCGCACGAATCATGGCTTCGCTTTCATTTTTTTTAGCTAACTGTAATGCTTGTTCTAGCTCTACAATACGTGCATCTTTTGCGTTTAATTGCTCTTCTAGACTTGGTTGCACTGGAGCTTCTTGCTCTGTTGTTTCTTCAGCTGGTGTGTCAATGTTAGTTTCATTTTCTGACATATTTTTATCTTGCTCTGTCATAAGGTACTCCAAATAATGTAGTCGAAAACTTAGTGAATTACGGTTATTATGGGGACAATTTTTATGATTACAAGCTTATCAGTAAATTGATATGTAATTTTTTGACCTGTGACGAAAAAATACATATCGTTTATATAAAAGAATAACAAGGATATTTTATGAATACACCTTTTAAATGCATTGGTCTCATTGGGCTTCCTCGTAAATTAGAGGCAATCGAAACTCATCAAGTGCTTTATGATTGGCTTGTTAGTCTTGGTATTCATGTGCTAGTTGAAGATCGCTTAGCGGATCATATTCAATTTCCAGTTAGCCATTACGCTTCGTTAGAAGCAATTGGTGAACAAGCTGACCTAGCCATTGTTGTGGGGGGTGATGGAAATATGCTACGTTCGGCTAGGTACTTGTCACACTATAAAATCAAAGTGATTGGTGTTAATCGAGGTAATCTCGGTTTCTTAACGGATATCTCGCATGAACAAGTAATTGAACAATTAAGTCCTGTTATTGCCGGTGAATATGAGGAGGATCCTCGTTTCTTATTAGAAGTTTCCATTTATGATAATGGTAATTTGATTAATTCGAGTTTCGCCGTAAACGAAATTGTCGTCACTCCTAACACTGTAGCGCATATGATTGACTATGATGTTTACATTAATGAACGTAATGCGTTTTCACAGCGAGCTGATGGGTTAATTATTGCAACGCCAACAGGCTCTACCGCTTACTCGTTATCGGCAGGAGGTCCTATTTTAGCGCCTCATTTAGATGCATTAATTATTACGCCAATGTTTCCGCATTCGTTAGCAGTTAGACCTTTGGTTATCAAAGGCAATAACCCAATTCATCTTAAATTTCCAACTACTGCGCTTGATTTAAATATTGCCTGTGATAGCCAAATTATTTTACCGGTCAAACCAACGCAAGATGTGATTATTCGCCGATCTTTATATGAATTTAATTTAATTCATACCAAAGATTATGATTATTTTAATAATCTTTCGACTAAGTTAGGATGGTCGCAAAAGATGTTTTAATCTATTTTTGTAAAAAACTTTCAGGAAAGTATGCGTTTTAGTATAAGATTACATCTTAAATAACCAATGTCATGATATAAACGGTGAATGATGAAAAGATAGCTGCAATCACATCATCCACCATAATACCAAAACCGCCAGGTATACGTTTATCAAACCAACGAATTGGCCACGGTTTTGCCATGTCAAAAATCCTAAATGCTACAAAGGCTATCGCAATCCACATAACAGAAAGTTGTGGAATAAAAAATAGGGTGATCCACATGCCAACAAATTCATCCCATACTATATGCCCTGAATCGTGCGTATGGGTATCATCCGATGTTTTTTGACAAATAAAACAACCAAAAATAAAAGTCACTAAAATAAATACCCAGTATAAAGCTGGTTGTAAACCATAAAATAATAACCAAAGTGGAATCGCCATTAACGATCCCATTGTTCCGGGCATAATTGGAGATAAACCACTACCTAGTCCTACAGCTAAAAAATGAATGGGATTGGTTAACTTGAGGAATTTTTTAAAATCTTTATTTCGTTCTTGTTTTGTCATAATCTAATATTCTTTTAAATAAAATTTGCCGACATTAAGCCGGCAAAAAGAAAGTGCCTAATTTTTTAGCTAAGCATTTAAGTATCGATTATGGCAATATTATTCATCTTTGGCTAATGTTGCAACCATTACCGCTTTAATGGTATGTAGCCTGTTTTCGGCTTCATCAAAAACAATACTATGTTCAGATTCAAACACATCATTAGTCACTTCAAGTCCATTGGTTAAACCATATTGAGCTGCCATCTGTTTACCGACGGTAGTGTTCATATCATGAAAAGCGGGTAAACAGTGCATGAATTTGATATTTGGATTATTGGTAAGTTTAATAACATTTTCATTCACTTGATAAGGTGTTAATAATTTAACACGCTCATCCCAAACTTCCTTAGGCTCACCCATTGATACCCATACATCAGTATATAAAAAGTCGACGTCTTTAACTCCTTTGGCAACATCTTCGGTTAAGATAATTTTTGCACCCGTATTTTTTGCTATATCTTGGCACTTTTGTACGAGTTCGGCTTCGGGATGACAGGCCTTTGGTGCAACTAAACGAATTTCCATTCCCATTAAAGCCGCACCTTCCATTAACGAATTTCCCATGTTATTACGGGCATCGCCTAAATAGGCAAATTTAATGCTACTTAATGGGCGATTGCCTATATGCTCTTTCATTGTCATAAAATCGGCTAAAATTTGGGTTGGATGTGCTTCGGTCGTTAAGCCATTCCATACTGGTACACCAGCATATTGGGCTAATGTTTCAACGATCTCTTGACCATAACCACGATACTCAATACCGTCATACATTCGACCCAGCACGCGTGCGGTATCCGCAATTGATTCTTTATGACCGATTTGACTACCACTTGGTCCTAAATAAGTGACATTTGCACCTTGATCAAATGCACCAACCTCAAAAGCACAACGTGTACGGGTGGAGTCTTTCTCAAAAATTAATGCAATATTTTTACCAATCAAATGTTGTTGTTCTTGCCCTTGTTGTTTGGCTTGTTTTAATTCGATAGCAAGATTAATTAATTGATTGATTTCGGTAGGGGTAAAATCAAGTAATCGTAAAAAATGACGCTGATAAAAACCGTGCATGATATAGCTCCTAATAACCGTAATAATGTAAATGATTCTATTTGAATAATTATGCAAATTCAAGTTAAACATCATAATAACCCTAACATTTTACCTTTATGTTGAGATAAATCTCAAAAATTAGACTTAATTATTAAAATAATTTTTATAATATTGCTTTTTTTGTACAAAAAAGTGTAATAAAATGACCAAATATTGTATCTTTGTAGCTAGGTAAAATTGAATTTTTATTCAAAATTCATGATAATTCATTCAAAGGATCTTTTAGTCATGCAAACTTATGCCCTCCTTATGTTACAAGATGGTTCGCAATTTATTGGGAAATCAATTGGTGCTGATGGTCAAACAGTTGGGGAAGTGGTATTTAACACCTCAATGACAGGTTACCAAGAAATTCTTACCGATCCGTCTTACTGTGAGCAATTGGTTACATTAACCTACCCGCACATTGGTAATGTAGGAACGAATGATACCGATGCCGAATCGAACCAAGTTTATGCAAAAGGTTTGATTATTCGTGATTTGCCATTATTAGCTAGCAACTATCGAAGTGAACTCAGCCTTTCTAGCTATTTAAAAAAACATAATGTTATTGCCATTGCGGATATTGATACGCGGCGCTTAACCCGTATTTTGCGTGAAAAAGGTGCACAGCATGGCGTCATCATAACAGCAACGGACAAAACGACCTTACTTGAAAAAGCCGAAATAGCTAAACAGCAGGCAATCGATTTTAAAGGATTAAGTGGGCTTGATTTAGCTAAAGAAGTGACTTGTTTGACAAGTTATATTTGGTCACAGGGCATGTGGACAAGGCAACAGCAACAGCCTGCTCCAAAACCAGAAAGCCAATTACCATATCATGTTGTTGCTTACGACTTTGGTGTAAAACGTAATATTTTGCGAATGTTAGTTGAGCGTGGTTGTAAATTAACCGTTGTACCAGCAAAAACGACAGCAAAACAAGTCCTTGCTTTAAAGCCCGATGGGATCTTTTTATCTAATGGCCCAGGAGATCCTGCACCTTGCAGTTATGCGATTGATGCCATTAAACAGTTTTTAAACACAGATATTCCTATTTTTGGCATTTGTTTAGGTCATCAACTTCTTGCGCTTGCTTGTGGTGCTAAAACTATCAAAATGAAGTTTGGTCATCATGGTGGTAATCATCCTGTTAAAGATCTAGAAAATAATAAGGTAATGATCACTGCACAAAATCACGGCTTCGCTGTAGATGAAGCAAGCTTACCAGCTCATTTACGAGCGACGCATAAATCACTGTTCGATGGTTCATTACAAGGCATTCATCACAATCAAAAACCGGCTTTTAGTTTTCAAGGTCATCCCGAAGCCAGTCCTGGGCCTCATGATGCAGCATCGCTTTTTGACCACTTTATTGAGTTAATTAAAATTTATAAGCAGGAGCAATAATCATGGCTAAGCGAACAGATATAAAAAGTATACTAATTATTGGTGCTGGTCCAATTGTTATTGGTCAAGCATGTGAATTTGATTATTCTGGTGCTCAAGCCTGTAAAGCGCTGCGTGAAGAAGGTTATCGTGTTATTTTAGTTAACTCTAATCCAGCCACTATCATGACAGATCCTGAAATGGCTGATGCCACTTATATTGAACCCATTCATTGGACAAGCGTTCGTAAGATTATTGAACAAGAAAGGCCAGACGCCATTTTACCAACCATGGGCGGTCAAACAGCATTAAACTGTGCATTAGAGCTTGAAAAACAAGGTGTATTGAAAGAATTTAATGTTGAAATGATAGGTGCAACAGCCGATGCTATCGATAAAGCCGAAGATCGAAAACGCTTTGATGAGGCGATGAAAAAAATTGGCCTTGATACCGCTCGCTCAGGGATTGCTCATTCGCTTAAAGAAGCTTACGCCGTTCTTGATCAAGTTGGTTTTCCTTGCATTATTCGTCCATCATTTACCATGGGGGGCACCGGTGGCGGTATTGCTTATAATACCGAAGAGTTTGACGAAATTTGTACTCGAGGACTTGATCTTTCGCCAACCAATGAACTACTTATTGATGAATCATTAATTGGTTGGAAAGAATATGAAATGGAAGTAGTTCGAGACAAAAATGATAACTGCATTATTGTTTGTTCAATTGAAAACTTCGATCCAATGGGTATTCATACTGGTGATTCAATTACGGTGGCTCCGGCACAAACCTTGACTGATAAAGAATACCAAATCATGCGTAACGCTTCGATCGCGGTACTGCGTGAAATTGGTGTTGAAACTGGTGGCTCCAATGTACAATTTTCGGTTGATCCAAAGACAGGGCGATTAATTGTTATTGAGATGAATCCACGGGTGTCACGATCATCTGCCTTAGCTTCGAAAGCAACGGGCTTTCCTATCGCGAAAATCGCCGCCAAACTGGCTGTCGGTTATACGCTTGATGAATTATCTAATGATATAACAGGCGGAAAAACCCCCGCTTCATTTGAACCGTCAATTGATTATGTTGTTACCAAAATTCCACGCTTTAATTTTGAAAAATTTGCTGGTTGTAATGATCGTTTAACCACACAAATGAAATCAGTTGGTGAAGTGATGGCCATTGGGCGCACCTTCCAAGAATCAATACAAAAAGCGTTGCGAGGACTTGAAGTTGGCGCTTCAGGATTTGATCCTAAAATTGATAATTATGCTGATGAAAAAAATATCACCAAAATTCGTTATGAGCTCCAAGAAGCGGGCGCTGATCGGATTTGGTATATTGCTGATGCTTTTAGGGCAGGATTCAACTTAGAAGATATCTTTTTACTAACCAATATTGATCGTTGGTTTTTAGTACAAATTGAAGAGTTGGTTAACCTTGAAAATAAGCTAAAAAAACAATCACTTATACAGCTTGATCAAGAAACATTGTGGCAATTAAAACGTAAAGGTTTTTCTGATTTACGCATCGCCAAACTGCTTAATACCACAGAACAAGCTGTTCGCGATTTACGTCATCAATATCAAATTCACCCTGTTTATAAACGTGTTGATACCTGTGCGGCTGAATTTGCAACAGATACCGCTTATCTTTATTCAACCTATGAGCAAGAGTGTGAAGCTAATCCTCAATTTAGTCGTAAAAAAATTATGATCCTTGGTGGTGGTCCTAATCGGATTGGACAAGGTATTGAGTTTGATTATTGCTGTGTACATGCGGCATTGGCACTGCGTGAGGATGGTTATGAGACCATTATGGTTAACTGTAATCCCGAAACGGTTTCAACCGATTACGATACTTCTGACCGCCTCTATTTTGAGCCAGTTACGCTTGAAGATGTGCTTGAAATTGCACATGTTGAAAAACCAGATGGTGTTATTGTGCAATACGGTGGGCAAACACCGCTAAAACTTGCTCGTGCGCTTGAAGCAGCAGGGCTACCAATTATTGGTACCTCACCTGATGCTATAGATAAAGCCGAAGATCGTAAACGCTTTCAAGAAGTCGTCGATAAACTGAAATTAAAACAACCTGTCAACGCCACAGTGACCGATATTAATGAGGCTGTCATTGAAGCAGAAAAAATAGGTTATCCATTAGTGGTTAGACCTTCTTATGTATTAGGAGGTCGCGCAATGGAAATTGTCTATAATGAACAAGATTTAAGGCGTTATTTTAAAACAGCGGTAAGCGAATCAAATAATGCACCAGTCTTACTTGATCACTTTTTAGATGATGCAATTGAAGTTGATATTGATGTAATTGCTGATGGTGAGCAAATCCTGATTGGTGGCATTATGGAACATATTGAACAAGCAGGCATTCACTCTGGTGATTCCGCTTGCTCACTACCAACACACACATTAACTGCAGATATTTTAGACAAACTACGACAACAAGCCAAACAATTAGCACTTGAACTCAATGTAAAAGGTTTAATGAATGGGCAATTTGCGGTGAAAGATAATCAAATTTATTTGATCGAAATCAATCCTCGTGCAGCTCGTACTGTACCTTTTGTCTCAAAAGCAACGGGTTTACCACTGGCGAAAATAGCGGCTCGTGTGATGACGGGGCAATCACTTGCCAAGCAAAATGTGACTAAAGAGGTGATTCCTCCTTATTATTCGGTAAAAGAAGTGGTATTACCGTTTAATAAATTCAGTGGTGTCGACCCAATATTAGGTCCTGAAATGCGCTCAACTGGTGAAGTAATGGGAATTGGTAAAACCTTTGCTGAAGCCTTTGCTAAAGCTCAGCTAGGTAGTTTATCCAATATGAAAAAATCAGGGAAAGCATTATTATCGGTTCGCGATCAGGATAAAACAAGGCTGTTAGAGGTAGCTAAACGGTTAATTACTCATGGGTTTAGTATTGATGCAACTATTGGCACGGCAAAGGTATTACAACAAGCAAATATACCATGCCAAGTCGTAAAAAAAGAAAACGAAGGGCGACCAAATATCCATGACCATATAAAAAATGGCGAATATAGCTATATTCTTAATACCACCTCTGGGCGAGCAGCTATTGAAGCCTCAAAAGTATTACGTCGAAGTGCCATTCAATATAAGGTACATTACGATACCACGATGAATGCTGCTTATGCTACAACTGCAGCGCTAGATTACGATCCGGCACAAACTGTAACGCCATTACAGCAACTTTATTGCTAATCACAAAGATAAAGACGAGTATCACTCGTCTTTAAAAATTCCATCCACAATATAATAACTTAGAAGTCATGCAATTGTTCTTAATAAACAATAAAATGCTCGTTTTTGATACAGAATAATGTTAATTTATTTGCTATATTTCAATCAATTTAATTAGTTATTACCATGGATATGATTCATTCTTCTGATCTAAAAACGATCATGCATTCCAAGCGTGCCAATATTTATTATTTAGAGCATTGCCGTGTTTTGGTTAATGGCGGGCGAGTCGAATATGTCACTGAGCAAGGTCAACAATCGTTATATTGGAATATCCCAATAGCTAATACTACCTGTATTTTATTAGGCACGGGAACATCATTAACGCAAGCGGCAGTGCGAGAGCTTTCACGGGCAGGTGTCATGATTGGCTTTTGTGGTGGAGGCGGAACGCCTCTATTTTCATCAACCGAATCTGAATTCGCTTGTCAATTTTTTTCGCCACAAAGTGAATATCGCCCGACAGAATATCTACAAAGCTGGTGTCAATTTTGGTTTGATGATGAACGTCGATTACAAGCAGCTAAATTATTGCAACAAACACGGCTTAATATTATTAGTGAGTGTTGGCCGCAATTTGATTGGGATATTGATAAAACGCAGTTGGCGCATATTCTTACTGATGCAACAGAACAATTTACCGATGTTGATAATAGCCAAGCACTTTTAGCCGCAGAAGGGCGAATTAGCAAACGTCTTTATAGCATGGCAAATCAATTAACCTTACAAGATGACAAATTTAAACGAGAACAAGGCACACGAGGCAAGCGTCATGATCCCGCTAATCAATTTTTAGATCATGGTAACTATTTAGCTTATGGACTCGGCGCAACGGCTTGTTGGGTGTTAGGTCTCCCTCATGGACTTGCTATTTTACACGGAAAAACTCGCCGGGGTGGATTAGTTTTTGATGCGGCAGATATTATTAAAGATGGCATTGTATTACCTCAGGCCTTTTTATCAGCCAAACAAGGCGATAGTGAAAAAGAATTTCGTATGGCATGTATTGCGCAATTTGCTCAATCAGGTGCACTTGATAGGATTATTGATACTTTAAAACAGATAGCAGATCAAATATGAATATTTTACTTGTTAGTCAATGCAAAAAAAATGCCTTAACCGAAACAAGGCGGATTATCGATCAGTTCGCTGAGCGCTGCGGTGAACGAACATGGCAAAGCCCAATGACCGAAGCAGGGTTACAAACGCTCTATAAATTATTACGCAAAACTGCACGAAAAAATACTGCTGTTGCATGTTATTGGACACATGGTAAAAATTTAACTGATCTTTTGTGGATTGTGGGCGATCGCAGTCAGTTTAATCAAGAGGGACGAGTCCCAACTAATCGTACTAAACGTAATATTTTACGCAGTGACAGCGAAAATTGTTGGCAATATGCAACCACCATTCAATTAATTACAACCATAGCGGCACTACTTCATGATTTAGGTAAAGCAACGATTGGTTTTCAATCTAAATTACGAGCAGAAACGGCTGTGGCGGCTGATCCTTACCGACATGAATGGATTTCGTTACAATTATTTTTATTAATGATTCAAGACTGCACCACGAACGAAGCCTTATTTGATCGATTAGCGAATTTTACTGAATATCGACAACAGAATCCTAATTGGTACAAACAGCTCACCCAAGTCGAAAAAAATGATCTTACTCAACTACCTTTATTGGCACAATGGATTGCGTGGCTCATTGTGTCGCATCATCGAATGCCGTTTTTACCGGATTCATTAACGGGTGATATTAAAAATTTACAGAAAATAGATTTTGATATATCTGGTTTAACTATCCGAAGTTTTTATAAAACATTTAAGGCAATTGATAAATGGGTTAAAAATAGTCATAGTCAACATACTTCACCCGATGATTTTTGGCAGCTTAAGAGCGATACTACCTTAAGCCAGCTTTGGCTGAAAAAACTAAGCCGTTATGCAACCAAAGCCCTAAATCATGTTCCCTTAATGCAATTGTCTAATATTGACGCGTTTTTATTGCATATTTCACGTTTAAGCTTAATGGTGGCTGATCATAACTACTCAAGTTTATCTTTATCAAATGACGAGGCAAAAAAAAATAGGGCAATACTGATTGCCAACACAAATTACCAAAAAGAAGCCAAACAGTGTTTGGATGATCATTTGGTCGGTGTTGCTAATTTTTCAGCCCGTTTTGCTCGTTTATTACCTAAAATAACCACGGAATTACCTGCAATCAATCAACATAAACCTTTTACCAAACGAACAACTATAAAACGATTTCAATGGCAAAATCATGCTTTTGATTTAGCAAAAAGTTATCAAAATGTCTCCGATGAATGTGGCTTTTTTGGTGTTAATATGGCATCGACTGGCTGTGGTAAAACCTTAGCCAATGGGCGGATTATGTATGCGCTTTCAAATCCAAAACGGGGCGTGCGTTTTACCATTGCATTGGGATTACGTGTTTTAACGTTGCAAACAGGTAAAGCATTAAGAGAAAGATTACACTTAAGTGATGAACATCTGGCGATTTTAGTGGGTGGGCGAGCCACAAAAACCTTGTTTGAACTGAGTAATGAAAACATTGAACAAAACGATTCAGAAAACCAAGGTAGTGAATCTATCGAATCGTTACTTGATGAATATCTTGATGTAGCAGAAAGTGGTATTGCGGATTGTGAATTAGGGACAATTATCGAAGACAGTAAAGCACGGCAATTACTTTATGCGCCCATTGTGACATGCACTATTGACCATATTATTCAAGCTAGCGAATGTACCCGAGGCGGTAAATATATTGCACCAACGTTAAGATTGTTAACCTCAGATCTGATTTTAGATGAACCCGATGATTTTGATCAACACGACTTGCCAGCGCTAGCGCGTTTAGTGCATTTAGCTGGATTGTTTGGGAGCAAAGTACTGCTGTCATCGGCGACCTTAACGCCAGATTTAATTGCCGGATTATTTGATGCTTACCAAGCAGGACGAAAAATTTGGAATCAAAATAACCAATATGCCGATAATACCATTGTATGTGGTTGGTTTGATGAATATGAACAGTCGATATCACAAATTGCTGATACTAAAACGTTTCGAGATCACCATCAACAATTTGTAGCAATGCGCATTCATCAATTAGCACAAAGCGCAATCCGCCGTAAAGGGCATATTTTAGATCTACTAAATTACCAAGAAAATAAAACAGAAAACCAAAAAATTAATTATGGTGTGCTAGCTAAACAATTATTAGATCAAGCTTATCAATTTCACCAAGATCATCATCAAATAGATAAAACATCACAAAAAAAGGTAAGTATCGGTTTAATGCGTTTTGCCCATACAGAAGATGTTATTTCACTTACCGAACAAATTTACGAACAAAAGAAGTTACCTAGTGATACTGCTTTTCATATCGTGGTTTATCATGCTCGACAACTGCTGTTATTGCGTAGCCAGTTAGAAGAAAAACTTGATAGAATTTTAAATCGCAGTGATGAACAGGCTCTATTTAGCCAACCCGAAATTCTCCAATCTATAAAAGGTAGCAAGAAAGAAAATCATATCTTTATTGTGATTGGCACACCAGTCACCGAAGTCGGGCGTGATCACGATTATGATTGGGCGATTGTCGAACCATCATCCATGCGGTCAATTATCCAGTTGGTGGGGCGAGTCTGGCGACATCGACCACAAAAAATGGCACAAAAGGCCAATGTGGCGATATTAGGATCGAATTTAAAAGCGATTGAATCTAAGTATCGTACGGATAAAGCCTGTTTTACTAAACCAGGTTTTGAAGAAAAGCCATTATTCTTGCTGAAAACCCATAAAACAAATGAACTAATTCCAGCTTATCAGTTAGTTAATATAGATGCGGTTCCACGTATTAAGTCTTGCCCTGAAGATGGGCTAACGCTAGCTGAATTAGAACATAAGGTCATGGCAGATCTCTTTGCGATTAATGCCCGTAAAAGTAATTATGTCACCAGCTATTGGCAACAAGGCTTAGCCCATCACCATTGTGTGCATTTACAGGCGATTTCGCCATTTAGAGAGAATGATAAGACACAAGATGAATATATTTGCCAACTTGACGACGATGGCGATTATCAATTTAGCTATGCAGATATCGCATGGCAAACACCAGATGAGTGCTGCGAAGATACACAAAATAGTATAATTGAATATAAAAACTGGTCATTTGATAATCCTAATATCCAACCTTGGCTAATTAATAATGTCGAGCAAGCCATAGCAAAAATAACCGAATATTTCCCAAATAAAACGCCATATCGCTTAGCAAATGAATTTTGTAGCGTAAGCTTATATCGCAATTGCAGTTGGTGTTTTCATCCTTATTTAGGATTTTATGAAAAGAAAGGATAAAAGAATATTGTTTTTATACTGAAACACATAGTTACCTGAAACTTTTTGACAAAATATCGTCAGGTGAATAATGGTTGCTAGTAAAAAAGATTTAATTCTTTTATACTTGATGACACTGCTGTGTAAGCAGTTTAGAAAATATTATGATTGTTTATTAATTTTACCGCTGTATAAGTGGTTTTTTTATTTTAATGAAAATAAATCCATATTCTGATTATTTATTGACAATGTTTTTATGTAAATATATATTTAAGATTCAATGCATCATAAAACTTATCTAAAGGCTTATATTGTTATATTTGAGACCATTAATTTCATATATAAAAACATGAGGAGGGTAAATGGATAATATTTCTCGAAAAGATATTAGAAAATCTATAGAACATATACTTGCAAAATTTAATAGCAAGGAATATGGGGAGTTATTATCAAAATTAGAAAAAGCAAAATTATCAGAAGATATTAATTTAATAGTTGAATACGAATTGCAAATAAAAGAGCTAAGTAAAAATTTTGAATTTGATGTTTGGATGGAGAACTTTATTAATGAAAAGGTAAAAGGCACATCAGTTGTTACGCATTCAGGAAAAGGTGCTCATACAGCAATTAAACATTGTAATATTAACTATATTTTGCAAACTAAACCTAAATTTCAACATTACATATCATCGGCAACACAACGAAATTTATCTTTTGATTGTACAAATAATGCGGCTAGAATAACCAGTGTTTTTAATTTCCTTAATCAAACAGTCAAAGATAATGTGAATTTATTTCAGCTAATTGTAGATGGTCATCCTGAAATATTAAATGCGTTATCTGATGATAATCAAAAAGCCACCCAATATTTGGATTCTTTAAAAAAGGCGCTCTCAAATGATTTTGAAAACCTTAAATCTTCTGATTTGAATAAGCAAGTTTTTTGGCCTAATAGCGAGGACAGTTATTTGTCACAACAAGAAAATAATTATCGTTTATTAATGCCATTGTATCCTAATTCCCTTTGTTATGCTGTTTTTCAAAAGATTCAAACAAGAAATTCGGAAGAAAATAAAAGGTCTCGTATACAAAGATCAAATAAAGATACAGAACATAAATCGTATTTTTCTTTTAATGAGTTAGCTGTACTAAAATTAGGAGGAACTAAGCCTCTAAATGTAGGACAACTTAATCAACTTCAAAATGGAAGAAATTTTCTTTTACCTTCAATGCCACCTAAATTTGAAAAATCCCAATTCCCATCAATAAGAAAACAACAAAAAACGATTTTTAATCATTCTCTACAATACTTTTGCCGATTTGGTTTTAAATTATTGTTTGACATGGTTAAAGCTCCCAAAAATGTTGTAGAGGAGCGAGATAATCGTAAAGATGCGTTTGATTTGATTTTAAAAGGACTGTTTCAATTTGCTAGACATATTCAGATGACGATGCCAGCCGGTTGGAGCCGTGAATTTTCACTCAAGATGGCACAAAAACTTTGGCTTGATCCACAGCGGGCCCAATTAGAAGATGAAGATAAATTTAAACAGGAATATGAACAGAGTAATTGGTTGTTTGATTTAGAAGATCAATTTGCTTTTTGGATTCAAACGATTTTAAAAAATAAATTCGGCAATATTAAAGAACAATTTTCTGATCCTGAATATAGGGAATGGCTTCGTGAATTTAAAAAAGCTGTAAAAATAAGTCAGCGTAAAAAGCAAGGAGTATTTTAATGGCCTCATTACGTTATTATTTATTATTTGATCATGTTCAAATTCATGATGCTAATGCAATATCTAGCCCATTAACATACGGTTTTCCTTCTATTTCGGGATTTTTAGGAGCAATTCATGCTTTAAGTCGAAAAATTGAGTCCGTTGATCCTATTTATTTAGATGGAGTTTTAATTACATGTCATGACTATGATCTACAAGTTTATCGTCAAAAAGTGTTTTCTGATTATAAATTTTGCCTGAAACGTAATCCGTTGGCAAAAAATGGTGATGTTCGTCCAATTATTGAAGAAGGACGTGTTCATCTTGATGTTTCGTTATTGGTTGAAGTAAAAGTTGAAGATCGCGAAACATTGAATGATGATGATGAAAAGCAAGCATTCATCAATCAAATGAAGCAAAAGCTTTTCCAGCAACGTATAGCTGGAGGGCATGTTGTTGATATTGAGTCGGTAGAACTATATTCTGCTTCAGATCCTAAAGATAATTTAATTTATGCATTATTACCAGGTTATGTATTAGTTGAATCGCCAAAGGATCTCCTTGATATCACAGATGAATTACAGCAGCAAGATCCTAATGCCACTGCTCTTGACGCATTAATTGAAACATCAAAGTTACACCATCATCCTGAAGGAAAGAATCACTGGTATTCAACTTCAGTAAAACAAGGGCGAGGCTGGCTTGTACCTATTCCTCTTGGATATCAAGCTATTTCACCGTTATTTTCAGCGGGTAAGGTTGAACATGCACGCAGTAATGAGCATGCCACACAATTTGTGGAGTGTATTTATGGGCTTGGTAAATGGGTCTTTCCTTTACGTTTGAAAGAGAGTTTATCACAGGCTTTTTGGCGTTATAAATGCAGTGAATTGCAATCTAATGATGCAGAAATTTATATTATCAATCAAGAAACTAATTAAGTAAATTTAGATAATTATAGACTAAGGAATACATTATGAGTAAAGATAAAATCACCACCGCCAGCGTACTTGCTTTTGAACGTAGCTTTGATATTTCAGATGCGATTTTTGCACAGCAAAATAGTGATGATATCAATATATCCCCCGTTAAGTTAACCGAAAAATCAATACGATGTACTATTTCGAATCGTCTAAAAAACCCACTTTCGCCAGATCCAGCAAAGTTAGATTCAGCAATTCAAAAACCCAACCTACAAAAAGTAGATATAGCAGCGCTGGATTGTGATAAAGATACGCTATTAGTTAAGTGGAGCTGTAAAGTGTTGCCTTTTTCGGGTAATTGTTCTGTCTGCAATGATATAGAATATCAAAAAGAAATTACAAAAGTGACTCAAGGCTATATTCAAAATGAAGGAATGCAAGAGCTGGCTAAACGCTATGCTATTAATATATTAAATGGTCGTTGGTTATGGCGTAACCGTATGGCAGCAGAAAAAATTAGTATTTCAATTATTCGTAAAAATGATGAAAAACCAATGGTCGAAGTCAGTGATGTTAAGAAATACCAGCTTAATTCATTTGATTATGATGATAAATCGGTGAATGATCTTGCTACACTGATTGAAACAGGATTATCTGGTAAAGAGTTTGTGATTTTTAACGTTGAAGCCAAACTGAAAATGGGCTTAGGGCAAGAGGTGTATCCTTCACAGGAGCTCATTATGGATGAAGATAAAGCTAAAAATGAGAATAAAAGTAAAATTTTATATAAAAAAAATGACCAAGCCGCCATGCATTCACAAAAAATCAGCAATGCAATTCGAACTATCGATACTTGGTATGACGATAATGCTCAATTCCCAATAGCAATAGAACCTTATGGCTCGGTGACATCAATGGGGCATGCTTTCCGACAACCAAAACAGAAATTAGACTTTTATACCTTATTTGATAATTGGGTATTAAAAGGTGAAAAACCATTGCTTGAGCAACAACATTATGTGATTGCGGTATTAATTCGTGGTGGTGTTTTTGGTGCTAGTGGCAAGGAGTAAATTATATGCACTCACACTATTTAGAGCTGCGAGCTATTTCGCAAATTGAGATAACCGAGGTGGACGTGATTAATCAAGTCATGCAGTCACTTCACCAAATCTTGGTTAATCAACAAGGAAATATCGCAATTAGTTTTCCTTGTTACAATGTGCACCGAACATTAGGCGGAGTGATTCGCCTATTTGGTACCGAGCAGGAATTGCAAAAACTTAAAGCAGATATACAGCAAAAATCATCGATAAGTGATTATGCTTTATTGATGCCTATCACAACAGTACCGGCAACGATAAAAGGCTATTTGCATTTGAGTCGTGTTAATCCTAAAGGTCAGAGTGCGTTAAGACGTGCCGAAAAAAGATTAACAGCACAAGGTAAATGGACACCTGAAGTGAAAAATAAAATGGTTGAAAAATGGGGAAGCGTTCATTTGCAATACCCACATCTTCATTTGAATAGTAAAAGTACAGGTCAAAGATTTATTTTGTGGTTAAAACAAGAAAAATGCCCAGAGCCAGTGCAAGGCACATTTAATAGCTATGGATTAAGCCAAACAGCCACTGTTCCTGATTTTTAAATCATTAACCCTTTTTTTGGGGATAATTTTAACATATTGATTATTATTGATATTAAAATAGACTCAAAAAAAGGGTAAAAATTGGGAAAAGTGCAGTATGCTCTTTTACAATAAGGTCCTATTGAGATAAAATTCTACTTCAATGCCGTATAGGCGGTTTAGAAAATTTGAACCAACGACCCGATAGCCTCATTTAGCTTCAATGCCGTATAGGCGGTTTAGAAATGAGTGTTTCTAGTTTTTATTAACTGAAACACTTCATTATTAGTATTATAAAGTAACTATTCTGCGCCAATTTGCGTGCTCATTTTTATCTCTCGATTATCGGTGATTTCTAAATTTGACAACACCACTAATTGAGGAAAGTTTGGTCTTAGAAATTGTGAAAGCATAGGTCTTAATGAATGGTTCACTAATAACACTGGTGGTGCACCGATAGCTTCTTGTTGATGAATGGCTTGTTTAATTTGCTCGACAATGTGTTCGGCTAGCCCTGGTTCAACATTGCTAGTATTTTGGAGCGCTTGTAATAACAAACGTTCTAAATTGATATTTAATCCTATTACATTGATTGGCTCAGATCCAGGAAACCATTGTTGTGTGATGACTCTTCCTAAAGCAATTCTTACCATACTTAGTAGCTGATAAGCATCATTTTGGGTTGGTGCGTACTCACAGATGGTTTCAATAATGGTACGCATATCACGGATTGACACTTTTTCAGCGATCAAGTTTTGCAATATTTTATGAAATGTGGTTAGTGTAACAACACCAGGAATAAAGTCCTCCACTAATTTCGGCATATCTTGTTTTATTCTGTCGAGTAGTTCTTGAGTTTCTAAACGTCCTAATAAGTCGCTAGCAAATTGCTGTAATAAATGATTAAAATGAGTAGCAATCATGGTGCTTGTATCAACAACGGTATACCCCAATATTTGTGCATTTTCTTTATTACTTTCATCTATCCATATCGCTGGTAATCCAAAGGCAGGTTCGGTTGTTGGAATGCCTTCAATGGTTTCAGTTACATTACCGGGATTGATCGCTAACCATTTATTATTAACAATTTCACCTTTGCCAATTTCACCACCTTTTATAAATATCTTATATTGATAAGGTGCTAATGAAAGATTATCTCTTATATGAACTTGAGGTGGTAAAAAACCCAGTGTTTGAGCAAATTTTTTGCGTAAACTACGAATTCGCCCTAACAACTCACCATTTTGAGTTTGATCTACCATGGGAATTAATCCATAACCAACATCCATTGCCAATATATCTTCAATATTAACATCTGACCATGTTGCTTCTATATTAGCTGGCGTGGTTGCTTGTACATTAGCTTGTTTGGGTGCCACTTTTTGTTCTGTCTTTTTCTGTTTAGTTAGCCACCAAGATATGATTGATAAAATAACAGTAAAGAGTAGAAAAACTAAATTTGGCATACCCGGAATTAGTCCAAGTAAACCAATGACGACAGCTGTTAAAATCAATACTTGAGGATTATTAAAAAGCTGTATAATCATTTGATCACTGATGTTATCTTGTGATGTGACTCGAGTAACAATAACGCCAGCTGCGGTTGAAATAATAAGTGATGGTATTTGTGCTACCAAACCATCGCCAATAGTTAGTAAAACATAGGTTTCGCTAGCATCAGAAAAAGCCATACCGTGTTGAACAACTCCAACTAATAACCCTCCAATAATGGTTATGCCCATTATTAATAATCCCGCAATCGCATCACCGCGTACAAATTTACTGGCACCATCCATTGACCCATAAAAATCGGCTTCTTGAGAAACTTCGGCTCGACGGGCTTTAGCTTCATCTTCACCAATTAAACCCGCATTCAGATCGGCATCAATAGCCATTTGTTTTCCGGGCATGCCATCTAACGCAAAGCGTGCACCCACTTCAGCTATTCTACCTGCTCCTTTGGTGATGACCATAAAGTTGATAATGACTAAAATAATAAATACCACAATACCAATAGCAAAATTACCACCAACCAAAAAGTGTCCAAAAGCCTCAATAACCCGCCCAGCAGCAGCACTACCTGTGTGACCTTTTAATAAAACGACCCGCGTAGAAGCAACGTTTAACGATAATCTTAATAAAGTTGCAAATAATAAAACGGTCGGGAATGCTGCAAAATCAAGCACTCTTTTAGTAAACAATGCTACTATCAAGATGATAATTGATAATGTAATATTAAAAGTAAAAAACAGATCCAAAATAAATGCAGGTAGTGGTAATACCATCATCGAAAGAATCAATAAAATTAGCAATGGTCCAGCTAAGACTTGATAATGCCCATTTTTTAATGTATTGGTTGATAATAAATTAAGTAGTTTAGATTTAATCATAAGACTAGTTATTACCTTTATTTATTTACGGATAATGACTCAGGTATGGGTAAATTATTTGGCGCTATTGGTTTATCGCCACCATATTTATACCAATGTTTCAATTGATAAACCCACGCTAGAATTTGGGCAACCGCGGTATATAATTCGGTTGGTATTGTTTCGCCTATTTCACCATGACGGTATAAAGCACGGGCAAGCGGTGGAGCTTCTAACTGGGGGATATTATGTTCATTAGCAATTTCTTTGATGCGTAACGCAATTTTATTTGTTCCTTTCGCTAATAATTTTGGAGCAATCATTGTTTTTTCATCATATTGCAGAGCGACGGCATAATGCGTTGGGTTAGTAATAATCACATTGGCTTTAGGTACATCTTTCATCATACGGCGTCTAGCAATAGTCTGTTGCATTTGACGAATACGCCCTTTGATTTGTGGGTTTCCCTCTTGTTCTTTAAATTCATCTTTAATTTCTTGTTTTGACATTTTCAGTTTCTTTAAATTACTCCATATTTGATAGAAAATATCAAAACCAACCATGGGTATTAAAGATATAACACTAAAAATTCCACAAAGAATCACTAGCTGTATTGCTTTAGTTAATGCGCTATTTAAATGCATATTGGGTAACGAAAGCATGTAAGGGAAATGGTGCATTACAAACAATGTTGAAGCTATAGAAATAAAAATAACTTTAAGTATGCTTTTTAGTAATTCAGAAAAAACTCTAATACTAAATATTCTACCAAATCCAGATATCGGATTTAGTTTTTGAAAATTAGGCTTAATTGATTGCAGGCTAAATAGTAAACCGCCAACACAAAGTGGTGCAAATATAGCAACGATAACTAGACCAAAAAAAATGGGTAAAATTGCCCAAAAACCATCGGTTAATAAGTTAATTAAATTGAAGACGATTAACTTATCATCCTCTATTTTATACGAAAACTTCATTGCTGTTTTAATGATCGTAGTTAACTGGTTAACTAAGTGTGATCCCATTAATCCAAATAAAATAATACCTATTAACAAAATTAATAACGAAGTTAATTCACGAGAACGGGGGATCTGCCCTTTTTCTCTAGCTTTTTTTATTTTGCTATCGGTGGGGTGTTCGCTTTTATCTAGATCACTATCGTCAGCCATGATGAAGTTAAATAAAACGCTATAGTTTAATAAAGATTTACAATACTAACAGTATGAACTAATTGCTACTGGGTTGTTGGCTTAATAAGAGGGTATTTTAGGGGGTATTTATGGCGTTTACCGTCAATAAATATTAATTTTTTAAACTTTGGCTCGCTTTGACGAAATAATTTCAGTTTGTTGATAGCCACTATTAGTATAAACAGCAGGACTTTTAATACTTTTAAGATAGTTGATTGATTGCTGGGTTAGATTCATGCGGTTTTGAATGATTAGCCCATTATCACGATTTATATCTGCTAATAATTTTGTTGTATCAGTAATTGATAGCCAAAGAGCTTCGATTGTAGGATTTTCTTTATAGGGCGGTTGAATATTAAATTGTTCACTTAGTTTTATGCGTTCTTCATCCAGTAGCTTTAGTTGAATTAGTAATTGGCTTTTTTTGTTAATAGTTTCACTTAACTGGTTTGTTGAACTATTTTCAATTAATATTTTTTGCTCTGATTGTAGAATTTCTGAAATTGTTTGTAACATCTCTGCTATTTTATTTAGGATGTCATTAAGTGCTAACATTTTTTATCCTTATAATTCTGTCTTATTTTTAAAAATCTTCTAGTAATTGTTTAATTAATTTATCTGCAATTTTATGTGTATCAATAACCAATGTTCCGTTGGATATGGACTGTTTTATTTTTTCAATTTTTTCTACGTCGATATCTTTGTTGGTTGAATGTAAAAGGTGTATTGAATTTTGATTTATACTCACGTTAGTACTTACATTAGTACTGTTTTTAGTTTGTACAGATGCATTGTGAGTATTTTGTTGTTCGTTAATTACATCGCGGCTTACTAGCCCTGTTATGGCTGTAACGGATTTAGTCGCATCTATAGTCATAAAATACCTTTAATCAAATTTAAGATTTAAGTGATTTGTATAATTCTATTATCGGCAATAATAAAAAAATCATTAATATTATTTATTGGAAATTATTACACCTTGGTGAGTTAACGTGCCTTCAACAATTTTATCAGAATTTAGTTTAACTTTTATTTTATCGTTTAATATAGCATTGTTAAGTGTTTTACCATTAGTTGTTATTTCATAACCTTCTCCATTTATTATTACTTTAATTATTTGTCCTGCTTTCACCTGCCAATTTTTTTGAAGCATTGTTGTTTTTATTGGTTCACCCAAATTAATATTTCGTAAAGCTATATGATTAATTGCGTCAACTCCATCCAAAATAACAGTCGAAGGTAGTTTATCCAACCAACCTGATTGTATCTGTATATAATCTTCGTTGATTAGCGTCCCTGCACTTATTGCTTGTTTAGCTACAATATAGTTCCCTTTGACAGCAACATTAATCTGGATAAATTTTTTTTTATTATTGCATTGGGCACTGATAGTCATGTTGCCCCACTGTTTTTTTTTATTTAATAAAGAGAGTGTTGGAGTCTTACAATTTAATTGCGGTTTAGCAGTAAGATAAGTAATTAAAATGTCGTCCGCTTTATGACCAAATTGCTGTGATATTAAATTGTTAATCTGTTTATCAAGCGAATTTGCTAAAACATTATTCCAACTAAATAGTATAAAAATAGCGAGTATCAATTTTGCGATTTTAATCATGCTTATTTATTCTAAATTATTCATAAGCTGATTTTACTTTATGATTGCAAGAAATGAATCTTGAAATAAGGGCAATTTTTATCGTTATTTGCGCAATAACTTTTTTTTTATTCGCTTAAAATTCTAATTATCAAAAAAAATGAGATGATTTTATGTTTGATAAATTAGATACATGGGTTAATTTTCATCAGCAAGCATTAAATATACGTGAAATACGACAAAATATATTAGCTGCAAATATTGCAAATAGCGATACGCCTAACTATCAGGCTCAAGATATTGATTTTAATGCTGAGCTAAGCAAAGCACTTAACAATCAGAATAAGATTAATAACGTTGGACTTAATATCACTTCAAATCATCATATTCAGATAAAAGCACCAATCATGACAAATCATGATGTACTTTATCGTATACCTTATCAGGCTGCGGCAGATGGTAATACGGTCGAGATGGATCAAGAACGTACAGCTTTTATTGATAATAGTATTCACTACCAAAGTAATTTAACGTTTTTAGGTGAAAAATTTAAAAATATTATGGCGGTATTACAGCAAGGATAATTATGATGAGTTTTTCTATTTTTGCAATTTCAGGCTCGGCATTATTGGCACAAACACAACGAATGAATGTAAGTGCTAGTAATTTAGCTAACGCAGACAGTATTACCAGTACTTCAGGCAAAGCTTATCGAGCTAAGCAGGTTATTTTTCAAGTGGATGATAATGGTGAACTTAACCCAATTGCTGGGGTTAAAGTGTCGCAAGTTATTGAAGATCCTTCACCGATGAATTTGGTTTATGAACCTAATCATCCATTGGCCGATGCTAAAGGATATATTCAAAAACCTAATGTTGATGTAGTTGCCGAAATGGTTAATACCATTTCAGCATCACGAAGTTATCAAGCAAATATAGAAGTAATTAATACCGCCAAAAATTTAATGTTAAAAACACTGGCATTAGGGCAATAAAAAGGAGTGGTTGATGGGTATAGCTAATGTTCTTGTTTCAGAATCATCGGGGATAACAAAACCTCAAACGACACAAAAAACGGCATCTGATGGTAACTCAAGTAAAGAATTACAAGATAATTTCTTAACGTTATTAATTGCACAAATGAAGAACCAAGATCCAACTAATCCAATGGATAATAGTCAGCTAACATCACAGCTGGCTCAAATCAATACTTTAGCAGGTATAGAACGTCTTAATACAACGTTAGGAATGGTTTCTGGTCAGATTGATGATAGTTTATCAGTCAATGCCAGTAATATGATTGGCAAGGGAGTGATGGTTCCTGGCAATAAAATTTTAGTTGCAACCTCAGAATCTGAAAGTTCAGACTCAAAAGAAGAAACCGTTACCACACCATTTGGTTTTGAGCTGGTACATGAAGCTGACTCAGTAATTATTACTATTCAAGATGAAAATGGCAATGTAGTTCGTGAAGTTGATTTAGGCGCAATTCCAGCAGGCGTTAGTTCTTTCACTTGGGATGGTGTGCTAAATGATGGGACGAATGCACTAGATGGTAGTTATACTTTTTCAGTTAATGCAAGTTATGATGGGAAAAAAGTATCATCAACATCATTATCTTATTCAGTAGTATATGGTGTTATCAATAGTAAAGTTAATAATAAAGTATTACTTGATTTAGGAATACTTGGTTCAATCAGTATTGACGAAGTACGTCAAATTCTTTAAAGGAGATAAAGTTCAGATGGGATTTTCTCAAGCAGTGAGTGGTATGAATGCTGCATCAAAGCAATTAGATGTTATTGGGAATAATATTGCTAATTCAGCAACAGTAGGATTTAAGAGTGCTAGTATTTCATTTGCTGATATCTATGCTGGCTCAAAAGTTGGTATGGGGGTTAAAGTGGCTGCGATTATGCAAAACTTTAATGATGGAATAGCTACAACAACCAACAATAGTTTAGATGTGGCTATTTCTGGCAATGGATTTTTTCGTTTAGTGGATAGTAATGGGCAAGCCTATTACACCCGCAATGGGCAGTTTCAATTAGATGCCGAACGAAATATTATTTCTGCTGATGGTCTTTATTTGACTGGCTATCTTGCAACTGGAACACCACCTCAAGTGCAGCAAGGTGCAGCTCCAGATACATTAAAAATTTCGCAAGAAATGCTAAATGCATCAGCGACAACCAAGGCTTCTTTGCAAACAAACTTAAATTCTAATAGTAAAGTTCCTGCAAAACAACCAGTCAATGCGCTTGATGCTGATACATTTAATTATTCTACAACCATTACTACTTATGACTCGCTTGGTAATCAACGCAATATTCAGCTCTTTTATGTTAAAACCGCTGATAACCAATGGGATGTTCATTATCTTGATAGCAGTGATCCTAATGGAAGTTTGCAAAAAGCGGGAGAAATGGAATTTGATTCGTCTGGTAAATTGATTAGTGATCCCGAAATGACCATCGATATTAATGGGATAAATGGAGCTGCTGATAATAGCTTTACTTTATCATTAGCCAAAAGTTCTCAACAAAATATGGGTAAAGAATTGGGTAGTATTAAAAACCCTGTTGTAAATGGATATGCTCCAGGAGATTTGGTCGGGTATAGCATTAATGATGATGGTTCTATTTATGGTGTCTATTCTAACCAACAAACAATGTTATTAGGTCAGATAGCAATGGCTGATTTTGCCAATGTTAATGGGCTAGAGCCTGCTGGAAACAATAATTGGCGATCAACCATTAATTCTGGAGGCGAGGTATTGGGCAGAGCAAATTCTGGTACATTTGGTTCGTTAGCCAGCGGTGCATTAGAGTCGTCAAATGTTGATATGAGTCAGGAATTAGTGAATATGATTGTTGCTCAGCGCAATTACCAGTCTAATTCACAAACAATTAAAACGCAGGATCAAATTCTAAATACATTAGTCAATTTGCGTTAATTTAAAGGTTATTTATGGATCGTGTTATTTATACAGCAATGTCAGCAGCTAGCCAGACATTAAATCGGCAATCAATTACTACTAATAACTTAGCTAATGTATCCACAGTGGGGTTTCGTGCACAGTTAACGACGATGAAAGCAGTTCCTGTTGTGGGGAATGATACACCTACACGAACCATGGTAACAGCAACAACTCCCACTTTTGATTCAACGATGGGGGCATTTAATTACACAGGTCGAAACTTGGATGTTGCTTTAACTGAGGATCACTGGTTAGCAGTACAATTAGTCGATGGTAGCGAAGCTTATACGCGAAATGGTGCAATTCAAATTGACGAAAATGGTACGCTTAACATACAAGGTAATCCATTAATTGGTGATAACGGTGTTTTGACTGTGCCTCAACGATCTCAAATCAGTATTAGTAGTGATGGAACACTTTCCGCATTGGGTGCAGGTGATAAACCCACGACCATTGCTCAAGTAGGTAAAATAAAGAAAGTCCATCTTGAGCATAATGAAATTATACGTGGTGATGATGGCTTTTTTCGACTAGCGGAAGAAACACGTAATGAACGTGGTGAGAATATGCCAGACAATCCAAAAGCTAAGCTTATGTCAGGTGTATTAGAAGGAAGTAATGTGAACCCTGTTACGGCTATGGTTGATTTAATTAGTCATGCACGCCAGTTTGAAATGCAGATGAAAGAAATTATTACTGCTGATGAAAATGCACAAAAAGCAAACCAAATTTTATCTCTAACATAAATTTATTAATACATTAGATAGGAATAACAATGATTAAATCATTATGGATTGCCAAAACAGGCTTAACGGCACAACAAATGAATATGGATATTATTTCCAATAATTTAGCCAATGTTAGTACCAATGGTTTTAAAAGACAAAGAGCGGTGTTTGAAGACTTATTATACCAAACTGTTCGCCAACCAGGAGCACAATCATCTGAGCAAACAACATTACCTTCTGGGCTACAGATTGGCACAGGAGTTCGTCCTGTTGCGACAGAACGAATTCATAGCCAAGGTAATTTAGAGGCAACCGATAACAGCAGTGATATTGCTATTAATGGGCAAGGTTTTTTCCAAGTTTTATTACCCGATGGTACACAAGCTTATACTCGTAGCGGTGCTTTTCAAGTCAATCAAAATGGTCAATTGGTGACTGCAGCAGGATACGAAATTCAACCAACAATTAGTATTCCATCCAATGCAATCAAAATGACGGTAGCGCGCGATGGTGTAGTAAATGTGACATTAGCTAATCAATCAACACAGGTCCAAGTTGGGCAACTAACTTTACATACTTTCATTAATGATGCTGGACTTGAAAGTATGGGGGAAAATCTTTACTTAGAAACCGAAAGTTCAGGTGCGCCAACGGAAAATACGCCAGGATTAAACGGCGCAGGGCTTTTATATCAAGGCTATACCGAAACGTCTAATGTTAATGTTGCTGAAGAACTAGTGAATATGATTCAAGTTCAACGTGCTTACGAAATTAATAGCAAAGCGATATCAACCTCTGATCAAATGCTACAACGTTTAAATCAACTGTAAAGTTAACAATATGCTAAAGGTAATGAGATATTTTTATATTTTAATAGCATTTTTTATCAGTGGCTGTGCACAATTGCCTAAAAAGCCTTTAGTTGAAGGTGAAACAAGTGTTGTCCCCAAATTGCCAGACAATGTAAATACGACAGGTTCAATTTATCAAGCTGCTCAGCCTAGTAGCTATGGTTACCAACCAATGTTTGAAGATCGTCGCCCACGTAATGTTGGCGATGTATTAACCATTGTTTTACAAGAAAATGTGAGTGCTAGTAAAAGTTCATCGATTAATGCAGGACGAAATGGTTCGGTGGATCTAGGGGTAAAAACAATACCTAAATTTCTTGATGGGTTAGTCGGTCGAGGTAAAGCTAATACTGAAATGTCTGGAAATAATGATTTTAAGGGATCAGGCGGGGCTAACGCTAAAAATACCTTTAGTGGCACAATCACCGTCACGGTTCAAGATGTCATGATCAATGGTAATCTAAAAGTGATTGGTGAAAAACAGATTGCGATTAATCAAGGTACCGAGTTTATCCGTTTTTTTGGGGTAGTTAATCCAAGAACAATTAGTGGAAATAACACTGTTATCTCAACGCAAGTTGCTGACGCTCGAATTGAGTATGTTGGTAATGGATACATTGATGAAGCCCAAACGATGGGTTGGTTACAGCGCCTATTTTTAAATCTTTCCCCTTTTTAACGAGTATCATTATGTTAAAAAAATTGCGTATTTTTGTTTATTTTGTCGTTATGATGGTATTAGTGATACCAGCGGGCCATGCTGAACGTATCCGCGATTTAGTCACCATTCAAGGTGTAAGAGAAAATGCCTTGGTTGGATATGGTATTGTTGTCGGTCTTGATGGTACAGGCGATCAAACATCACAAACACCTTTTACCATTCAAAGTATTACTAATATGTTATCTCAATTAGGTATTACCGTACCGTCTGGGAGCAATATGCAATTAAAAAATGTTGCAGCTGTTATGGTTACGGCTAAATTACCTTCTTATTCTCGAGTAGGACAACAAATTGATGTGGTGGTATCCTCGCTCGGTAATGCAAAAAGCTTGCGTGGAGGTACCTTGATTATGACACCACTAAAAGGTGTCGATAATCAAGTATATGCTATTGCGCAAGGTAACCTTTTTGTAGGTGGAATGGGTGCAAGTAGTAAAGGTAGCAGTGTAAGTGTGAACCAAACTGCAGGGGCAACTATACCTAATGGTGCAACCATAGAACGAGAGCTTGCAACCCGTTTAGATGAACAAAATGTTATCCATTTACATCTTAATCAATTTGATTTTACTCGAGCCTTAAAAATATCTGATGCAATTAATAGGTTACAAAAAAATACTGCAGTAGCGTTAGATGGTACAACGATTGCATTACATATGCCAAAAGAAAGTAGTGCACGAGTACAACTACTTTCACGAATACAAAATCTTGAAATTAGCGCTACGCCAGTTTCAGCAAAAGTTGTTATAAATACTAGAACCGGTGTTGTAGTTATGAATCAAAAGGTTAAATTAGATAATTGTGCGGTTGCACATGGTAATTTATCTGTTGTGGTAAATAACAAATTAAAGGTAAGTCAACCAAATACCCCATTAGCAGGCGGCACAACAACCGTT
Organism: Gilliamella sp. Gris1-4; assembly: GCF_001690335.1. Lineage (NCBI taxonomy): Bacteria > Pseudomonadati > Pseudomonadota > Gammaproteobacteria > Orbales > Orbaceae > Gilliamella > Gilliamella sp. Gris1-4. Next base: position 49,451 of record NZ_LZHA01000088.1, read on the forward strand.
ACACCAGATAATCAAGTTAGCGTTGCGCAAGAAGGAGGGGCTTTACACAATATATCCTCTAGTGCTGATTTAAATCATGTTATTAATTCGCTAAATGTATTAGGTGCTAATCCTACAGAATTAATGTCAATACTTGAAGCGCTAAAAACAGCTGGTTGTTTACATGCTTCCTTAGAAACTATCTAAAAAAAGACTTTATGAATAATAAAATTGGACAATCTTTGAATCGCTTCGCTTATGATTTTTCGGATATTAATCAATTAAAGCGAAATGTAGTTAATGGCTCTGCTGAAGGTATTAAGCAAGTTGCTCAGCAGTTTGAGTCATTATTTATTAATATGATGATGCAAAGTATGCGAAAGGCTGTACCTGAAAGTGGTTTATTTAGTCAGTCTGCTACACAACTATTTACTTCAATGTTTGACCAACAAATTACACAGCAAGCAGCGGGTAAAGGGTTTGGATTAGCAGATATGCTTATTAAACAGTTAACTAATAAAGTTTCACCATCAATTAATGTTAACCTACAATCTAATACAAACAATAATACTCAGCAAAATCTCCAATTAGCTCAATCCTTATTTAGTAATGCATCGCCTAATTTATCGCCTGAAGCACTAGGGCAAATACTATATCGTAACCATAATGCTAACAAAGCAGCTGAAATTAAACATAACGAAGCAATATTAAAAACACAACTAGATAATGTAAACGAAGATTATGTCACAAAATTTGTTATGGAATGGCTAGAGCCAGCTAGGCAAGCTGCTAAAAAATCTGGTATTCCGTATGAGGTTATTATTGCGCAAGCAGCACTAGAGACTGGGTGGGGGCAAAAGCAAATTAAAACCGCTAATAATCAATCAAGCCACAATTACTTTGGTGTCAAAGCAACATCGTCATGGAATGGCAATTCAACTCGTTTAACCACACATGAATTTGTTAATAATAAAATGATGAAAATTGAAGATAATTTTAGAGTCTATAATAGTAAACATCATGCATTAACCGACTACCTCAATTTACTAACTAAAAGTCCCCGTTATCATGCAGTTATTAAAGCTCCTGATGCCAGAACAGCTGCTAAAGAATTACAAGCTGCACATTACGCAACTGATCCAAATTATAGTGATAAGCTTATTCAAATCATTGGTCGTATTGAAAAAATTGCAAAAAATAATCAGTTAACAACTGTATCAGGATTTAGGAAAATTGCATTTAATTAATAATAGAATTACTCGGTTTGAATACAATGCTCAATACTTTGCTAGTAAAAATATTATAAAACTAATTTTAAAAACAAATAATTATGAATTAAATAAGAAATCAATCAATAAAAAAAACGTTCAGGTAGAGTATTGATTTTATTAATTTTTTATAATTAAGCGTCACTCGCTTAAACTGATGGTTTATATTACATAATGACATTGTTTTTGAAACTTTTTAGTTAAAATAAAAAAGGAGGTGGTAAACCTCCTTTGAGTGGGATGAATAGTTTGAGTCGATTCACAACTTAGGGTAAAAAACATTGCTTAAATAAAATTAGGTTACAAAACTTTATTTCATTTGAAACAGTGACATACTTTGCATAGTCATAAAGGTATATTGTGCAGCTTGTAAATTAGCTTGTAGCATTACATATTCTGAAATGGCTTCGTACCAATCGACGTCTTCAAGTTGGCTGATTTGAGTTTGAAATTCAATATCTAATGTTTTCCCCAATGTGGTTAATCTGTCAATTTCGGATAATACCGAGCCACCTTCTGCTCTAAGTGTCGAAATATTATTAAAAGAATTGTCTACTCCATGACGTGCTTTTGATAACCCAGATCTAAATTGTTCAACGGTATCATCATTATCATAATCTAGATCTATTTTTAATGCCTCAATTGCATAATCAATACTTGCAAATATGTTACTTTCTGCTGGTGAACCATCAGATTCTTTAACATTTGAGCCAGTCATAAATACTTGAATACCTGTAAAACTTAGCGATACTTCTCGCGAGTCATCGATTAATACATTGATAGAAGTTGTACCGCCTACGTAACTCACTTCACCTGATTCATTCATTACAAAAGGAGGTGTATCGTTTTTCTTACCAGCAAAAAGGTAGTTACCATTAGTGTCTTTTGCATTAGCTAATGATAAAAGTTGATCTTTTAAACTTTGTAATTTATTAGCAAGATCGAGTCTATTTTCTTCATTTAAGGTTTCATTTGATGCATAGACCAATGTTTCCTGAATTGCTTGGATAACAGTATTGGCTTCCGATAAGATCGTATCTTGGCGACTAAGTGATTTATCGGCATTTTCGCGTGTTGCTTGGAACTGTTCATTTTGTGCTTGCGCTTGCTTTATTATTAATGATTGTGATGCTCCCATTGGATCATCAGAAGGAGTTAAAATCTTTTTACCTGTTGCCAAATGCAACCCCGATTTTTGCCATTTGCTGTTGGTGTTTAAAATACTGTTTAAGTTTTTTTGATAAATTGAGTTTGTGCTAAGGCGCATTTTTTATCCTTTAATCATTTAGTTAAACCTAAAATGGTATCAAATAGTGTTGTGGCCGCATCAATCACTTTGGCATTTGCTTGGTAATACTGCATATAAACCTGCATAGAGATATACTCTTCTTCAATATTAACCCCTGAAATCGATTGATTTTGCTCATAAATTTGTTGAGTTATATTTTTGCTTGATTGAGCAGAAATTTTTGCTGTTTGAGTTTCACTACCAATGTAGTTAGTTAAGCGGGTATAAGCACTTTTTAATGTTGTTGTACCATTAACAAGTTTTTCATGTTGGATTTCTAATAATTTGGTTACATTACGATTATCACCAGCGCCATTTTCTTCATCGTTAATACCTGTTGCTAGTTTATTTACATCTTTCACTAGCAGTTGTAATGACGAAGCAATATCGGCAACTGGTTTTATGATAAACGAATCTCCAATAACCGCATTACCACTTATCTCAATGGTCAGTCCATCAAAAAACAATTTACCATCTTTGATTTCAGGAGTAATTAGCTGATGATCAGATAATCTTGTGACAATCCAATTATTACCATCAAATTCTATTTTATAATCAGAAGCTTTTACTTCACTCAAAGCATTAAACTCAATTTTGGCTGAAGCATTACCTTGGTTTTTAGTATTTGTGACACAACTAGGATGATTGTAATCAAACAACTTTTCACCTTGATTACCATTAATATCAATACCCGACATATGCACTTCATTAAAACGTTCTGCTAAATTTAATGCAATTAAGCCTAGTTGATTGCGGGCTTCGGTTAATGGTCCATCACGAAAGGTTAATAAGCCGTGTAACGTACCTGATGTAATGTTTTGGCTTGTCAATTCTTGTGTTGCACCTGAAGGATGAGTATAAATAATAGTATTTAACGAAGGATCATCTGTTGAAGGTTGTACCGATAATAAGTTAATAGAAGAGCCTTGAACTAAATTTAAACCATTAGCAAGCGAAAGATTATATTGTCCATTTTGTTCAGTAACGGTAATGCCAATGATTTCGCTTAATTCATTGACTAACTGATCGCGTTGGTCAAGTAATGCATTAGGTTCGTTTCCACCGCCTACCGACTGTAGTTGTGATATTTTTTGATTAAGTTCGGCAATTTGTTGAGTATAGGTATTAACTTTATCAACATTACTATTTAATTCAGTATTAACGTTGGCAATTTGGTTCTTTAAATTTGTTTCTGTTTTATTAAATTGGCTAGTTAAAGATGTCAGATCACTAATAACAGTTTGTTTTGTCGATGCATCACTAGCATTGGATGCAAGTTTATTTAAACTGGCAAAAAGATTATTAATTTGAGATGAAATACTATTGTCATTCTCTGCTAACAGATTATCTACTTTAGATAATTCATTATAATAAGCTTTGATAGAACCATTTTGTGATTGTGATTGCCGTAGTTGTCCTACAACAAAATTATTAAAAGCGCGATTAACAGATGATACACAAACACCGTTACCGACAAACCCAAAACTATGCTGAGTTCCATTTGCTTGGCGTAAAATTTGTTGTTGACGATTGTAACCAGTTGTATGAGCATTACTAATATTATTGCTTATTACATTCAGCATATTTTGTGCTGCATTTAACCCACTAATACCAGTATTCATTAATGAATTCGCCATAAAATCCTCTCAATATAGTTTGAGTTCATAATATCAATTAAAATAAGTCTTTTTTATATCGGGTTAAATTCACAAAACTTTAATAATTGTTGTGCGTGTTTTAAAAAAGTTTTCAAATAAATTCATTTTTTCAAAAATGAATTTATTCTGATTTGGTCTGTTGTGATTGTCTTAAAAAATCGGTTCCGGTCATGTTATTTTCTTCTTCAATATACTGTTGTGCTATTTTATTCAAAATTAAGATACTGATACGGCGATTAGCATCTTTACTGTAATTAGGATTGTTTAAATTCACTGTATCGGCAAGTGCAATAATTCGAATAATTTTATTTGAGTCTAATCCACCAGCTATAAGCTCTCTTCTTGATGAATTAGCTCTATCTGCAGATAGTTCCCAATTGCTATATCCTCTATCACCTGTTGTATATTGGCGTTCATCAGTATGGCCTGACAAGGTGATTTTATTTGGTAAGGAATTGATAATCGGCGCTAATGCATGCAGAATTTCTTGCATATTAGGATCAATGGTTGTACTACCAATATCAAACATGGGTTTATCATCTGAAGCTAAAATTTGAATCCGTAACCCCATTTCAGTTAATTCAATAATAAGATTAGGTGCTAATTTCTTTAGGCGTTCATCAATTTCAAAAATATCATAAATTTTACGTGCCGCTTCAATCATCTGTATTTTTTCAAGTTGCTGTTTCTCAACTTCATTCTGTGATTGGGTAAAATGATAGTTTTTTTCTTCACCAAGTTGTTTACTAACATCATCACCGCCACCAGGAATCGGACTTTCACTATCGCTAATATTTTTACCGCCATTGTAGCCAAGAATTAAAGGGGTTCTAAAGTATTCAGCAATACCTTTCAGTTCTTGAGGGGTAGATGTAGAAATTAACCACATGACTAAAAATAGTGCCATCATTGCGGTCATAAAGTCGGCATAGGCGATTTTCCACGAACCGCCATGATGTCCACCACCATGCCCTGATTTTTTCTTTATAATTATTCTTACAGATTTATCTTTCATTATTCTTTATTTTCATTTGGATTAGATTTTTTGTCTTTAACTTCTTGTATGTATTTTTCTAATTCAAAGAATGATGGCCTTTCATGAGAAAATAATGTTTTTCGCCCAAATTCAATACAAATTTGTGGCGCATAATCATGCATGCTGGCAATAAGTATTACTTTAGTACATTCTAGAACTTTCACTGTATCGGCGTTTCTTTGTTTTAATAAAGCAGCTAATGGCGAAACAAAACCATAAGCAAGCAAAATTCCTAAAAAAGTTCCTACCATAGCATGAGCGATAAGCTCACCGAGTTCACTTGCTGGTCTATCAGCTTGAGCAAGTGTATTAATTACGCCCATTACAGCAGCGACGATCCCAAATGCTGGTAGACCATCACCAATCCCTGAAATGGCATCTACAGGTTTTTCAAGTTCGTGGACAAATGTTTCAATTTCTTCACTCATCAGTGTTTCTATTTCAAATACATCCATATTGCCACTAATCATAAGACGTAAGTAATCAGTGATAAAATCACAAATTCTTGGATTAGCTAAAATAAGTGGATATTGTTTAAATAATTCACTTTCATGCGGATTATCAATATCTGATTCAATGGATAGCCCTCCACTTTGGCGAATCTTCGTCAAAATGGTATACATAAAATTAATGAGTGTTAAATATAGATTCTTATTATATTTGGATGTTTTAAACAATTGACCTAAAGACTTAAGTGTGGCTTTTATTGTTTTTTGTTCATTACTAACAATAAAAGCGCCTATTGCAGCACCACCAATAATCAGTAATTCGAGTGGCTGAAATAGTACAGCTAAATAACCACCACTGAGTACATAACCAAGTAGCGCCGAAGCGATCACTACAATATATCCTATAATTATTAGCATTGACTTTCTTCTTTCTCCATAAAATAACGAACGGCTGAATTGCTTTAATATTTATTTAAGCAGTGATCTGTTTGGCAACTGATGAATTTAAATAACTTGGTTTCGATAACACTTTCATGCATTTTTCGTCATTTTCTTTTTGTGTCTTATTATTTTTATCCGCCCTTGACGGAGGCTGACATAAACTGCAAGTAAAAGTATTTTGTGGATGATAAGCGTGTGTAATAAAACGTCCACGACATGCGTTACAACATGATTGTTGCATTATTTTCCTTTCGACAAATTTGACTAATATCCACGCTCTGGTTAATCCTAAAACAGGTTTATCCTTATGTGATAAAAATTGGCATTGCTCTAAATAAAGTTGATAGGCTTTTAAGATAGTTTGAATGCCTGATTTTAGACCATTTTTAACTAAATAAGAGTATGCGTTATAAAAAATACTCGCATGGATATTAGGTTCCCATGTCATAAACCACGAGGTTGAAAACGGTAATAAACCTTTAGGTGGAGGACATCCTTGAATCTCTTTATAAAGCTTTATAAGTTTATTTCGACTTAAGTTGGTTTCACTTTCCAGCATTTGGATTCTTCCACCTAGGGAAATCAATTTGATAGCGAGTTGAGTTTCCTCATATTTTTGGATAATACTTGTACTTGTCATCTTAGTTCCTTAGCTACTTATTGATTGAATCTAATAGCAAACTTGATAAAAGAATTCCTGTATGCATCTGTTTAATATCACCAATGCGAGATTCTTCAGTAAGTTTTTTCATCATTTCAGCATTTTCAAATCGTAACTGAAAAGTTAATTGATTTGTTTCTGATAGAATCAACATTTGAGAGGTGTTTAAACGGCTAAGTATATCTGCCGTTTCTTCATCAATACCTAATCGATACATTGCCATGACTTTGTCTTTCTCAATCATTTTCTGGCTTAATAGTAGTGTTGATAGATTCAAATGATGTATACATTTTAGAATATCGTCATCTAATAAATTTCCCAATTTAGTCACCAATCTATATTTGTAATTTTTCGCACAAAAAAACGAAAAATCAGTGAAATTAAACTAATTTCGTTTTTTTATGCTTAAAATTACATTTTTAAACGCAAAAGGTCAATAAAAAAATAATTTCAATTATTTTTTATTTTAATTACACTTTATTTTGATTGTTTTTTTATTTTTTCTAAAAATTAATTTTACTTTGTATTCTTTTGATAGCTTGGCTATGTAATTGGCTCACTCTTGACTCACTAATATCCATTACTTTACCAATCTCTTTTAAATTGAGATCCTCTTGGTAATAAAGTGATAAAACAAGTTTTTCTTTTTCTGGTAGTTTTTCAATTTGTTGAATAATTGTATTACGAATTTCCTCATCTATTAGTGCTGAAAAAGGATTATTATCTTCATCACATTTAATAATGCTATCAATGTTATCACCCAATTTTTTATGAATTTCATCATACGAACATATTTGGCTATTATTTGAATCTAATAAAATTTTTCGGTATTCGCTTATAGGTAGTTCTAAGTATTTAGCAATCTGATAATCACTAGGAGGTGTACCTAACTTCTGTTCTAATTCATTAATTGCTGTTGTAACATCTCTAATTTTCTTACGGGTTTGTCTTGGCAACCAATCACGACTACGTAGTTCATCAAGCATTGCTCCTTTAATTCTTGGTATGGCAAATGTAGCAAAAGTATTACCTTGAGATGAGTCATAACGTTTTATAGTATCTAATAAACCGATATAGCCAACTTGTAATAAATCATCAAGCTCGACTGTTGCAGGTAAACGAACTGCTAATTTTAAAGCTTCATTACGCACTAAATGAATATATTGCTGCCAATCGATTTGGTGTATTACACCGCGTGAGTTATATAAGCTATCATCCATTTTTGAACCAATGTTAAAAAAAATGTCTAACATTATTATGACGATGGTTAGCAAATTTAATGGGTTGAATAAAGGGCTAAAAAATAGCTAATTATCATTATTAGCCATAACAGCATTATAAAATGCCGTTATGGTTATATGACAGGGTTATAATAACTAAAATGAGAAACAGAATTATTGCAATAAAGAAAGTACAGATTGAGGTACTTGGTTAGCTTGTGCTAATACTGAAGTACCTGCTTGTTGTAAAATTTGACCTCGAGTCATGTTTGATACTTCTGTTGCATAATCAGCATCTTCAATACGGCTACGTGCAGAACTTAAATTATTGACAGTATTATTGATATTAGTTACAGTTGATTCGAAACGGTTTTGTACCGCACCTAGTTGCCCTCTTAATGCATCAATTTTTGATAATGCAGAATCAATTGTTTTTAATGGATCTTTTGTTGGTGAATCAGATACGTTAAATCCATTTAAACCAAGTTCAGTGCTATCAATTTTTTTCAAATTGATTTCAATAGTTTCGCCATCATTTGCACCAACCTGAATTTTAAGTGTTTTATCTTCAGATAATACTTTAGAACCATTGAAATCAGTTTGGTTAGAAACACGATCAATCTCATCTAGACGTTGATCAATTTCATTTTGAATTGATACTAAATCACTTTCAGAGTTGGTACCATTTGCTGCTTGAACAGTTAATTCACGAATACGTTGTACGTTGTTGTTGATTTCGTTTAATGCACCTTCAGTAGTTTGTGCAAGTGAAATACCATCATTTGCATTACGAGCAGCTTGTGTTAATCCTTTGATGTTTGATGAAAAACGGTTAGCAATTGCTTGACCTGCTGCATCATCTTTTGCGCTATTAATACGCATACCTGATGAAAGGCGCTCAATAGAAGTACTAAGAACGCTTTGAGAATTGTTAAGGTTATTTTTTGCCATTAAAGACATTGTATTTGTATTAATTACTTGTGCCATTTTTATCTCCAATAATATAAATATTAAAATCAACAAGATGTTTAAATTTAATTCAATATTCTTGTTGACAAATAACTTATCGGTAACAAAATAGGGAACTTTAATATTTTTGATGATTATTTTTTTATGGTAGCAGTTTGGTTGCAAATTAAAACTGATATTATTAAATAAATCATAGCATTATTTATTTGGAAATAATTTCCCGATGATTTTTTATTCAAAAAATAGATTGCCATCAATTTATTAGATAAATATTTAAAGGAAGACTAAATTTTTTTGATTGTCAGCCGATATAAACAATATTGAATAATTGTTATAGGTAGATTAAATCATGGCAATGAGCGCACTAGGTATTGGTTCTGGAATCGATCTTAATGGTATTTTAGATCAACTAGAAGTGGCCGAAAAAACACGTTTAACCCCAATTACAACTCAACAAAAAGCAATTAATGCGAAAATTAGTGGTTTTGGTAAATTAAAAAGTGCATTAACAACATTTAATACTGCAACGGAAAAACTTCAAAAAAAAGAGCTTTTTCAAAGCCGAATAGCAACAGGAAATGACAATTATTTTTCGGTAAAAGCAAATAGTAAAGCAGCATTAGGTAATTATACAGTTACAGTTGATCAATTAGCGACATCTCATGGTATTGCTACATCGACGATCAATGATAAAAATGCTAAGTTAGGTAATGATAACCAAACGCGAACTATTATTATTGAACAAACGAATGGTCAAAAACTTGATATAACCTTATCTCAGGATGAGGTATCTTTAGAATCAATAGCAAATGCCATTAATAATGCCAAAGTTACTAATGAAGATGGAACAACCAGCTCTTCAACAATAAATGCTGCCATTATTCGTTCTGGATCAGATGGTTATCAATTAGTTATCACATCGAAAGAAACAGGTGAGCAACAAAGCATTACTTCTATCTCATCTGATGATGAGAAGTTAAACGATATTATTGGGTTTGATATTAATCAACCAAACAATAGCCATATGACTGAAGTTTCAAAAGCGCAAGATGCTAAATTTTCGTTTAATGGTATTGCCATAACAAGTAGTTCTAATACTGTCAAAGAGGTCGTTGCCGGTGTTGATATTACATTAAAAGCAACTACAACAACAAGTCAAAATTTGGTAATAACCGCAGATGATGAAAAAGCCGAAGAAGCAATTAAAGAATGGGTAGAGGCATTTAATCAGTTACAATCCACAATATCAACATTAACCCAGTTCACCACTGAAGAAAAAAATTCCAAGGAATTAAATAGCAGTAATGGTCCGCTTGTTGGGGATGCAACATTGCGTAATATAGATCAAAGCATTCGTTCGATATTTTCTAAAGGACAATCCGGCGAGTTTTCGGTATTAGCCCAAATAGGTATTAATATGGACAAGAATGGTACGTTAACTATTAATGAAAATGCTTTAAAAAAAGCATTAAGTGAAAACAGTGATGCAGTCGCAACACTGTTTACTGGTGACGGTAAAAACACAGGAATTGCAAATGAAGTTTTTGCTAAAGTCAGTGGGTTTATTGATAGTGATGGTATGATTGATTCAGCAACTAATGGTTTGAATGCAACATTAAAGTCATTAGATAAACGCCATGAACAAGTGAGCAATTCTATTGAACAAACTATTGAGCGTTATCGGGTGCAATTTACCAAATTAGATATTTTAATTAACGAGTTAGATAGCATGAGTAATTATTTAACAACTCAATTTGATATGATGGCAAATTTAAAAAAATAGAGAATAGTAATGTATAAAATGGGCTCTCATGCTTACGAGCAAGTGAATTTAGAAACGCGTATTAGCCAAGCATCCCCCCATCAATTGATTGTTTTATTATTTGATGGAGCACTTAATGCAATTAAATTGGCTAGCTTATATATTCAAAAAGGTAATATTGTTGGTAAAGGTAACGCAATTTCTAAAGCGATTAATATTGTTGATAATGGTCTTAAAAGCTGTCTAGATTTAGAAAAAGGCGGTGAAATTGCCGAAAATTTAGATCGTTTATATCACTATATTAGCCAACAATTGTTATTGGCTAATTTACATAATGATCAAGAAAAATTGCAAACTTGTTACGATTTACTTAACAATATTGCTGAGTCGTGGCGTGAGATTGCTAAGTAAAAAAGGATGATTATGCAAGGAAATAACTTATTAGAACAATACGAACAATTCAACTATGTTGTGGAACAAATGTTAGTTAATGCACAGAATGAAAAATGGGACTTATTGTTGAGTTGGCAGGCAAAATACCTTCAATTATCGAAAGGTATTATGTTGGTTGATGATTTTGCAAAAATTGAAAACTTACCATTGCAACATCAAGACATGATTCTAATGTATATCAAAAATATACTTAGCTATCAACAGCAGTTAACCCAATTAATGATTACTCGTCATTCTCAGCTTAGAGGTTTAATAGGTAAACATGTTGATTATCATAACAAAGTAGGAAACTACCAAAAAATTGCGAGTTTAGTATAAATTTTAGAAGCGTTTGGTTCGGGCCTTATTTTTCATAATAAGGCCATGAAAATCTGTTACTGTGTTGATTAAATATATTATTTTATGCCAGAATAAATAATCATACATAAAACAACCGCACAAAAAATATCTCTTTTTATTTATTATCTAATAGAGGCTATGAATTAAACATTCATATTCATAATTTCTTGATAAGCAGCAACCAGTTTATTGCGTACTTGAATACCAAACTGCAATGAAACCGATGATTTTTGCATATTAACCATGACCTCATTCAATGAAATATTTGCATCTCCCATTTCAAAAGCTTTAGCTTCATTATTTGTTTGTATTTGTAGTTGACTGATGTTATCTAAAGCGGTTTTTAATTCTGAAACAAAGTTTTTATCTGCAAAATTCGTTTTTGAGGAAATTGACGTTGATTCATTTAAATCATCAAGTTTAAATGAATTTAATATGTTGATTGTATTCATTTATTGTGTTTATTTTTCTGTTTTTTGTTAATGTGTCGCTAAATTTATCATAAAAACTAAAAAACAAAGGGTCTAAGTAAGGGAAAAAGTGCACGCTTTTCTCGCCATTGAATTTTTTAAATACATGGATAATAACGAACAGAGTTAATCTAAATAGTTTAGAGTCAGGGTGCCAATGGCTAGTCAAACAGTCAATAATAAAGGTGAATCAATATTAAATAAGTTGCCTTTTATAAATCAACTAAAACAAAACACCAAAATGGCATTGTTAATTGCAGCTGTAATTATAATAGCCATTATTAGTTTTATTTATTTATGGGCTAAAGATGAGTCTTATGCAGTTTTATTCAGTAATTTAAATGATAAAGATGGTGGTGAAATTATTAGCCAGCTTGATAAGATGAATATTCCTTATCAATTTTCGTCTTCTGGTTCCACAATCTTAATTCCGCAAGATAAAGTTTACGATACCCGATTACGTATTGCTCAGCAGGGTTTACCAAAAGGTGGGGCAGTTGGTTTTGAATTGCTCGACAAAGAAAGTTTTGGTATGAGCCAATTCAATGAACAAATAAATTATCAACGAGCTTTAGAAGGCGAATTATCCCGAACAATATCCATCATCAGTAGTATTGATGATGCTAGAGTGCATTTAGCAATGCCTAAACCTTCTTTATTTGTCAGGGAAAGGAAATCTCCTTCAGCATCGGTGGCATTAACGTTATTTCCTGGGCGCTCATTATCACAAGGTCAAATCGATGCCATTATCCATTTAATTTCTAGTAGTGTGCCAGAATTACAAGCAGATAAAGTGACCATTATCGATCAGCATGGTCACCTGTTAACTGGTGAAGGTTATCGTGATAGAAACACAAATGTCGCTCAACTCGAATTTGGTGAGCGAATTGAAAATAATATTCGTGAGCGAGTAGAAAAAATTATCACGCCAATTTTGGGTAAAAATAATGTCAAGGTACAAGTGAATGCTGATATTGATTTCAGTCGACAAGAATCAACATCAGAAACTTATGATCCTAATAGTGATATTGCTAATCAAACTATTCGCAGTAAGCAACAAGTAGAAAATCGTCAATCAGCTAAAAGCTATGGTGTAGGTGGTGTGCCAGGAGCTTTGTCTAATCAACCTGTACCTGCATCTAGCGCGCCAATCGATGAACAAGAATCGACTGAAAAACACGATAAGCAAGGAAATTACAGCTTGCAATCAAATAATACCGTTAATTTTGAAGTAAATAGAAAGGTTATACACAGTCAAATACCTGAAGGTCGTATTAAACGTTTATCGGTTGCTGTTTTGGTGAATTATAAATTTGTTACAACCGAGCCAGATAATGTTAAATCTGAGGATGTTGACAATGACAAAAACAAGTCATCTTCCATAACTGAGCAATGGGTAAAGCTAGATAGTGATGAACTGAAAAATATTGAAGCATTAGCCCGTCAGGCAATGGGTTTTTCTGATTTACGTGGTGATAGCTTGACTGTTGCAAATTTGAAATTTACCGATCAAACACTTGATGACAACGATAATATGGCATTTTGGAAAACTTCTGAATTTTATGATTCTGCTAAAACAGTAATTAAATATCTAATTTATATTATTATTTTATGGTTTGCGTGGCGTAAGGTTTTACGTTCGGTATGGATAAAATTACAACGTAAATTCCTTATTGATAATGGAGAATCATTAGTTTCTCAATCTACCGTAGACGATAAATTAGATTATAAAGCTCACAGTAAACAACAGCAAAAAATATTTGAAGATAATACGCAACAACAACAGCATATACGGAAAATTGTTGAAAAAGAACCGCGTGTAATGGCACTAATTATTCGTAATTGGATAAATAAGGAGGACACTGAGCAATGATATTAAGTGAATCTCAAAAAGTAGCTGCGATTTTAATGGTGTTAGGTGAAGGGTTAGCGGCACAAGTTATGCAACATCTTAACCATAAAGAAGTGCAACAAATTAGTAGTGCGATGATGTCATTACCTCAATTTTCTCAAGAACAGTTGAAAGGTATACTTAACGAGTGCCAAGTTGCTCTTGAAGAATGCGCTGTTTTAAATACCGATCCAGATGGTTACTTACGTACAATATTGGGTCGATCTCTTGGTAGTGAAAAAGCCGAACGTTTACTGGATGAATTATTAGATACAGGAAAAGAAGAAGCAACCGATGGTCTTGAAATGCTCAACTATGTCGATGCTACAAGAGCAGTTGATTTGGTCAAAAAAGAACATCCACAAATTATTGCAACTATTTTAGTTCATCTAAATCGTGATTTAGCGGCAGAAATTCTAAATCTATTTGATGATGAATTACGAAACGATGTCATGTTACGTATTGCAACTTTTGGAGGAGTAGAGCCTTCTGCACTTCAATTACTCTCAACTTCATTATCGACTTTACTACATGGTCAAAATATCAAACTTAATAATCTTGGTGGTATACGTACTGCGGCAGAAATTATTAACTTAATGAAAACGCAGCAAGAAGAGCAAGTTATTAATGCATTGCGTGATTATGATGGCGAGTTAACCCAAAAAATTATTGATGAAATGTTCTTATTTGAAAATCTTGTTGAAGTGGATGATAGAAGTATTCAACGCTTACTTAAAGAAGTCGATAATGAAATATTAATAATTGCATTGAAAGGTGCATCGGTTGAATTACGAGAAAAACTATTGAGTAACATGTCACAGCGAGCGGCATCTATCTTACGTGAAGATTTAGAAAATAGACCTCCTGTACGTTTATCTCAAGTTGAAACTGAACAGAAAAAAATACTGGCTATTGCTCGTCGATTAGCAGAAAGTGGTGAAGTGATCCTAAGTAGCGGTGATGATGAATATGTGTAATCGGCCCGATAGATTAAATTGGGAACCATTAAGTTTTCAAGATTTCTCTTTACCCGAATTACCGAAATTAAGTAAAAATGAAGTTGCTATAAACGTTGGAACTGATGATCCTGAAACAGAACTAACTGCTACCGAGATAGATAATGTTGTAATTGAACCAGAGTTAAATCAGGCACAACAGTTAGAGCAATTAAAAGAAGAGGTAAAAAAACAGGCTTATCAGGACGGTTTTAATTTAGGTCAACAAGAAGGTTTCAATGCAGGTAAGCAAACTGGTTATGATGAAGGATATCAAATTGGCGAGCAAGAAGGGCGCCAGTTCATTGAACAACAACTTAATGAAGAAAAATTAAATGCCGTTCAAGCTATAGCTAATTTAATAGCTAATTTTCAAAATTCGATTAACGAGATCGATGAATTAATTGTTCCTAAACTGCTTGATTTAGCATTGATTGCTGCGCAAAAAACAGTAGGCATGATACCAAAAGCTAAGCAAAAACAGCTTATATATACCATAAAAACATTAGTTGAACAGTGTTCAGTCTTGTCTGAACCTATTGCATTGCATCTTAATCCAGCTGATTTACTGTGGTTAGAACCCATGCTGAATGATGAAATCAGTCAACATCATTGGCAACTTATTGCCGATTCTAACGTAGAACAGGGTGGATGCAAGATATTTACCGAAACTAATGAAATTGATGCAAATATCGATCAACACTGGCAAATAATGTCTGATAGCTTAAAAGAGGACAATCATTAACGTGAGATATTCTGCACAATGGCTAAATAAAATTGACCAAGCTACACAACAACTTGAATCACTATCACTAATCCGCCAATATGGAAGATTGATTAAAGCATCGGGACTTGTGCTAGAAGCTATTGGACTAAAGTTACCTTTGGGGTCTAACTGCTTGGTTGAACGACAAACCGACGGTCGAATTGAGCCTGTTGAGTGTGAGGTAGTTGGATTTAGTGATAAAACACTTTATTTAATGCCATTTGAATCAACTGACGGTATTTTATTAGGGGCTCGAGTCTATACTAAGCAATATGATCTAACACATTTTAACCATAAAGTATTACCTATGGGAATGGGATTATTAGGTCGAGTGGTTGATGCTATGGGAAACCCCTTAGATGACAAACCATTACCTGAGCATATTGAGTATGCTGGATTAGCCAATAAATCCCTGAATCCACTACAACGTACTCCTGTTCATCAGGTTCTTGATGTTGGTGTCAGAGCTATAAATGCCTTGCTAACCGTTGGCAAAGGGCAACGAATGGGCTTATTTGCTGGATCAGGGGTTGGTAAAAGTGTCTTACTAGGCATGATGGCTCGTTATACGCAAGCGGATATTATTGTTGTCGGTTTGATTGGTGAACGAGGTCGAGAAGTTAAAGACTTTATCGAAAATATTTTAGGCGAAGAAGGATTGGCTCGAGCGGTTGTTATAGCAGCACCAGCGGATGTTTCGCCATTATTACGCTTACAAGGAGCGGCATATGCAACAAAAATTGCTGAAAACTTTCGTGATAAAGGCTTTAACGTTTTATTGATTATGGACTCTTTAACTCGTTATGCTATGGCACAACGAGAAATTGCTTTAGCAATTGGTGAACCCCCAGCAACTAAAGGTTATCCTCCATCAGTCTTTGCAAAGTTACCCGCATTAGTTGAAAGAGCTGGCAATGATGAAGAAGGGAAAGGCTCAATTACTGCATTTTATACGGTATTAACCGAAGGTGATGATCAACAAGATCCGATTGCAGATTCGGCTCGAGCAATTTTAGATGGACACATTGTTTTATCTCGATCTCTTGCTGAATCAGGACATTATCCAGCTATTGATATTGAGGCTTCAATCAGTCGCGTAATGACAGATCTTACTGCTCCTGAAGATGAAAAAAAATCTAGATTATTTAAACAATTATTTTCAAGTTTTCAACGAAACCGTGATTTGATTAATGTTGGTGCTTATGTATCTGGCACAGATCCATTATTAGACAGAGCAATAACGCTATATCCTGCTATGCAAAAATTTTTACAACAAGGTATTAATGAACATTGCTGTTATCAAGACGCTTATCAACAATTAGCGGCCATTGTTGAGCCACAATTAGCTCGTTAGGGAAATATCATAATGAATAAAAATCCTTCGCAACTTGCATTTTCAACATTAAAAAAATTGGCGCAAAAGTCGGTAGACGATAACTTGATAAAACTAAAAAAAGCAAATGAAAATCATCAAAATGCACAATCACAGCTAAATGTTTTAAATAATTATTATGTTGAATATCAACAAAAATTAAATAATGCCTTATTTGAAGGTATTAAAGGTAGCGAGTTAAACAATTTTAAATCGTTTATTGCTTCAATTGAACAAGGTATTGAGCAACAAAAAAAACTATTGTTATCGTTAGATATTAAACAAAAGCAAATTACAAATCAGCTTAATCAATCACAAAAAAGCTTAAACACATATACCACACTATTAAATAAGCAGTATAACCAATATTTGCAACGACAAAATCGGTTACAGCAAAAACTGACAGATGAATTTGCGCAGTTACAATTAGCAAGGAGAGTATTAAATGAATGTTGATCTTATCAATGGATTGAACCCTACTGTTTCTCATCAATCAGATCTTGTTGAAACCAATTTAACGAATAATGGTAATGATTGCTTTCAACAATTATTACAACAAAGTGAAAATCAAACCGAACATAATAAAAAAACAGTTAATGCCAAATTAAAAGGTATCGATGATGCGCAAGAAGATAATGATCATAATGTTGAAATATTAATTACGGAAATTTATCCCTTTAATATACAAACACCAATAGCACAAGATAGTGATATAAAAATAGATCAAAATACTGAAACATTAAATGTTAATTTATTCGATGGATCATCATCAGAAGTGGTAATCGATGAGCAAGCAACGCATTTACTTACTTCTATTTATGACAGTGAAGATTTAATTAATAAAGTAACATCACAAACAGAAATAAAAACTAAACCTGTGGATAAAGGAACGACAAATATTAAAGATAATATTAATAATTTTGCTAACTCAAAAAATGAATCGCATAAAGCTAGTGAATTTATGCAGAAAGTAGTGATAAATCAAGTCCAATTAATAAATAATTACGATGATGAAGGACAAATGGTTACTAATCAAGAGCCATTTTTGTTAGCCAATACCAATGGACAAAACCAGCTATTATCACAAACTAGTATTAGCGCAAGATCAGCGACAATAAATTTACCTACACAAAATATTATGCAGTGGCAAACTTCATTAACTGAACAAATTATCATGTTTAATCGTCAAGGAATTCAGACTGCCGAAATAAAATTACATCCACAAGAGTTAGGTTCAATGTACATTAAGCTTGCAATGAATGATGATAAAATGAATCTTCATATGATGGCAGCACATAGCGTTGTTAAAGGTATGTTAGAATCGGCTTTACCTTTTTTAAGAACATCATTAGAAGATCAAGGTATTACACTAGAGCAAACAAATATCGGTGATTTTTCAATGATGAATGATTCAAAACAATCTGATACACCGCAACAAACAAAAAGCAATCAAACCCAGAAAGTCGTATCACTTGATGTAATAGACGATAGTATTGAGCAATCTCTAGTTGAAAGTCGATCAATTAAATCTAGACTTAGTATATTTGCTTAACTAATAAGATTATTATTTTTTGAGCAATTTTATATTTTAAATCAATTGAAACGTTTAAATAGGTAATGTTTTGTTGCCTATTCTTCAAATCAATTTAAAAAATATGATTTATTATTCTTGTAACTATACCTAATTAATGGGTTATAAATCTTTTTAAATTTATAGAGACAAGAATAAATATGCCTACCACGAAAAAAAAAGTAAGTGTTTTAAATCTGATCCTTATTCTTATTACGTTGTTAGCGATAAGTGTTGCGGCCTATTTGTGGTTTCAAAATCACTCACAAAGTACAACTAAAGCACAAGAAGACCCCGAAGTTACGTCACCGGTATTTTTAACATTAAAACCGTTTACTATTTCATTACCTGTCTCAGAAGATAATATTGAAATTAATAAAATCATTTATATTGGAATAGTTTTGCGTATCGCTGATGAAGATCAAAGAACGGTGTTATTAGATTATTTACCAGAAGTAAGAAGTGACGTGCTACTTTTAACTTCAAAACAGTATGTCAACAAACTAAAGCAAGAATCGGGAAAAGTCGATTTACAAGAACAGATAAAAAATACCTTATCAAGACAATATGATGCAAAACATTGGGTAAAAGTTGATGAAGTTCTATTTACTGATTTTATTATACGGTGATTGCTATGCCCAATAAGATAGAGCCCATAACGGATTTAAATGAAAATAGTGATGCTGTACAACTATCTGATAGTTTTGTTAACGATGTTGACGATAGCAGTATTGATGCTTCTTCTTTTTCGTTACCTTCTGGTAAAAAGGTTAATGTTAAACCTTATGATTTATCGGTAAAACATCGCTTTATTCCTGAACGATTAACCGCATTAGAAATCATTAATGAACGTTTTGCTCGTCAGTTTAGAATTGGGCTATTTAATAGATTGCGTCGCAATGCTGATGTAGTTGCATCGCCTATTGAACCACAAACATTTGAGGAATTTTCTGATATTTCATTGGAAAACCATTTAAATTTAGTTCATCTTAACCCATTAAGAGGTTCAAGCTTATTTTCATTTTCACCTGAATTAGTCTTTATTATCGTTGATTCATTATTTGGAGGAGACGGGCATACAACTAAAATAAAAACACAAGGACGAGAATTTACCCACACCGAACAGCAAATCATAAAACGAGTATTAGAATTAGCATTAGTTATTTATCAAAATGCATGGGCTGATGTATACCCAATTGAAACCGAATATATTCGCTCTGAAATGCAAAGCAAATTTACCAACATTACCAGTTCACCTGATGATGTCGTGCTAACAACAAACTTCAAAGTCGAAGTGGGTCATAGCAAAGCAACATTTTGCATTTGTATCCCTTATTCTATGGTTGAACCAATCAAAGAGTTGCTAATAAAGCCGCCTATCGAAGAACAGACTTATCAAGATGATAATATCTGGATGAGTTCATTAACCACTGGAATTAAACAATCATCTGTCGAATTAGTTGCCAATTTTACCCATATTCATACAACTGTTGAAAAACTGTTGGCGTTAAAAGTTGATGATATTTTAACAATTGAAAAACCAACAAATATAGATGTAACAGTTGGCGGTGTACCAGTATTAAAAGGCCATTACGGTAAAGTAAATAAACAGTATGCAATTCAAGTAGAACAGGTCATTAATCCTGTGATAGAACAACTGAATGAGGGAGTGTTCAATGACTGACATTATACCAAATAACGACGAAGACCAAGAAGAAAAAGTAATGAATGATGAACTTATCACTAAAGAGGCTATTTTTGAAACATTATCTCCGCAACAAACAGAAGATAAAAAGCAAGATATTAATCTTATATTAGATATACCTGTTTATTTAAGCGTTGAACTTGGTCGAACAAAAATAGCTATTAAAGATCTATTAAATCTAACCCAAGGTTCGGTAATTGCATTGGATGGGCTTGCAGGAGAACCATTAGATATATTAATTAACGGTTATTTAATAGCTCAAGGCGAAATTGTGGTAGTTGGCGATAACTATGGTGTACGTATCACCGATATTATTACTCCATCAGAGCGTGTAAGAAGATTAAGCCGTTAATGACAATAAAGCAACCTAATTTGATTCAACCTACGGTTGGTGCAACCAATACTAATACCTTATCGCCATCGTCTTCTGATTTAAATATTTATACCGAAATTGGATCGTCAATGGGATTAACGCTTATTGTGATCATCGGTTTTATTTTATTGCTAGGATGGCTCGCAAAACGAATGGGTTGGAAAAAAACGACCGAACAATGGATTGCCGTCAAAGCCACATATAACATTAATCCTAAAGAACGTATTATGGTTATTCACGTTGATAACCAATTATTAGTGGTAGGTGTTACTCCTCAACAAATGACATTGTTACATACCATCAATGAAGAACGAACCAAAGTGTTGCTTTCGCAAAATGGAGCAGATAAAAATCTTACGAAAATTAACGCATTTCAACAGATATTACAATCCGCTTTAAAAGTGAAAAAGGAGTAACAACAAGTGCGGTTAAATTTAACTATTTTGCTAAGTTTATTGCTATTTAGTTTATCTAGCTATGCTGAAACTTCATCTTTAACTAACATAAATCAGCCCCTAACTGGTGGGCAAAATTGGTCGTTACCAGTTGAAACATTAGTCTTTTTAACATTGCTCACTTTTATACCAGCAATATTATTATTGATGACCAGCTTTACACGAATCATCATTGTGTTAGGTCTGTTACGTAATGCCCTAGGTACGCAATCAGCACCGCCGAATCAAGTTATTTTGGGAATTGCGCTTTTTATGACTTTTTTTATTATGTCGCCAGTTATTGATAAAATTTATCAAGAAGCGTATGTGCCATATTCACAAAATCAAATCACCATGCAAGAAGGATTAACCAAAGCAACTAAACCATTACAAGAATTTATGCTTACCCAAACGCGAGAAAATGACCTAGCATTATTTGTTAACATGTCTCATCAAAACGACATTCAAACACGTGAAGACGTTCCCCTAAAAGTATTAATTCCTGCTTTTGTGGTGAGTGAATTAAAAACAGCGTTTCAAATTGGTTTTACAATTTTTATTCCATTCTTAGTAATTGATCTAGTGGTAGCAAGCACGCTTATGGCATTAGGAATGATGATGGTGCCACCAGCGACAGTATCATTACCATTCAAATTAATGTTATTTGTCTTGGCTGATGGTTGGCATTTATTACTTGGATCATTAGCACAAAGCTTTTTTAGTTGAGTCGCACTATGTCATCTGAATATATCAGCACGTTAGCCATACAAGCGATAAAAGTTGCGGTATCATTAGCTGGACCGTTATTATTAGCCGCATTAGTAACAGGGTTAATTATTAGCTTATTACAAGCTGCGACGCAAATTAACGAAATGACATTATCATTTATTCCCAAGATCATAGTGGTCATTGTGGTTTTAATAATATTGGGGCCATCAATGCTATCAACCATGATCGACTATATCCAAACCGTTATTACAGATATTCCTAACTTAACCCGTTAAATGTAATGGAATTTGATATCTACAATTTATTTAATATCGATTTCTTTTCTTGGATTAGGGACTATTTTTCCCCTTTTGTTCGTATCTTAGCGTTGATCATGGTAGCGCCCATTTTTGGCGAAAAAGAAACGCCTAATCGAGTTAAAATTGGCCTAGCGCTACTCACTACGATTGTACTGCCACATCCACATATTGATGACAATATAAAAATATACTCATTTATAGGAATATGGATTATTGCACAACAAATAATGGTTGGAATACTTATTGGTTTTACCATGCAGTTGGCATTTATGACAGTGCGATTTTCAGGAGAATTAATTGGGATGCAAATGGGGCTAGGAATGGCGACCTTTTTTGACCCTATTGGCGGTCCATCTACATCAGTGTTATCACGCTTAATTAACATCATTGCTTTATTAATATTTCTCAGTCTTGATGGCCATCTATGGTTGTTATACGGCATATCAAATAGTTTTGATATTATTCCGATTGCAGTAATGCCATTACAAGCGAATGGATACTTAGCATTAATTGAAGTCAGCAAACTATTATTTATCAACGCAATCATGTTAGCACTTCCTTTAATGACATTGCTATTAATTATTAACATATCATTAGGACTACTTAACAGAATGACGCCACAGCTATCTATATTTGTGGTTGGTTATCCAGCAACCCTATTCTTAGGGTTAATCATGCTAACTTATTTAATTACAACATTACCCGCATTTACTGAATTTATTTTTGAACAAATGTTTGAGCGAATTTCTAGTATTTTATGGTATTTAACTCAGTGATATAAATTGATCACACAGTCATATTTAATTTACCTATTCAACTTGACTTGCTTTTTGTGACTATTGAGTGAAATTGGTATTCTATCATATTGATTTAGAAATAAATTTTTTAAAAAAAGATAATAGATACTTAAATAAAAACAATGATCTAACTAAGCATTTTTATTGTGTGATAGATTATACTAATTAAAACTAAACAGATTAATGCTGATAAAATCAGCATTAATAAAATAATTAGCTAAGCTTTTTTTACAAAGCAGGCTTTAAGCATTATTTTCATGCCGTCAATTTTACAATCGATTTCGTGATCACCTTCGACTAAACGAATACCTTTGGCTTTAGCGCCTTTTTTTAGCACTGTTGAAGATCCTTTCAATTTTAGATCCTTAATCAAAATAATATCGTCGCCATCAGCAAGTAAATTACCATTGCTATCATTTACCTGTAATCCAACATCAGAAGACACAGCCTCGTTTGGATCCCATTCGTGGGCACATTCAGGGCAAACACAAAAGCTGCCATCATGATAAGTGTGTTCAGATTGGCAAACAGGGCAATTAGGTATAGATTCCATAGCTTATAACTCTTATAGATTAAATAAAATGGTACTTACTATAGCAAAAAAATGTTGTTAAGTCATTGCGAATACAGATTTGTTTCTATTAGATTCTCTTCAATCAAAATAGAAATCAGTCAGTAATCGCCTGATTTAATTAAAAAGAAAAAATCAATAAAATCAATAGTCTACCGGAGATATTTTAGTATTAAAATACAACGCTAAATTTTTCACACAATAAAAAACCCAGCAAATGCTGGGTTAAAAGTTTTTGTTATTTTATTAAATTTTAGTTGTAAATGTACGAGCAATAACATCACGTTGTTGTTCTGCTGTTAATGAGTTAAAACGTACTGCATAACCAGAAACACGAATTGTTAATTGTGGGTATTTTTCTGGGTGTTTTACAGCGTCTTCTAAAGTTTCACGACGAAGAACGTTCACATTTAAATGTTGACCACCTTCAACTTTTACAGTTGGAGCAACATCTAATGGAACTTCGCGATATTCGAATTGACCAAGTTCTGCAGTAGGAATGATTTGATCTTCTTTATAAACTGATTTAGCAGCTACACAACGAGCTTCTTTTGTAGAGTCGTCTAATAACCAGAAAGAGTTTAGAAGTGCTGAGTTGTCTGCTTTAGTAATTTGGATACCTGTAATCATTTTAAATCCTCCTAACGGGGCCTTATTGCCCTAAAATAATTATGGTTAATATAGCACTTTAAAAATTTGATAAAAGTCAAAAAAAACTATTGCTTCGATAAGTAATACCTTTAATTTCTATTTTCTTTTGTGATAGGTTATTATGTAGAAATATATTAGTTATTGCCTAGAAACACTGGCATTATTGATGAGTGATATCAAAATATGACAACAAAATTGACTTGGCATGAAGTTATTGGTGCAGAAAAACAAAAACCTTATTTTCAACAAATAATGCAATTTGTAAAGAGTGAGCGTGCTAATGGCAAGATAATTTACCCGCCTCAGCATGATGTGTTTAATGCGTTTCGTTTTACACCATTTGATCAAATCAAAGTAGTGATTTTAGGGCAAGATCCTTATCATGGTCCTAATCAAGCTCACGGTCTTTCTTTTTCTGTTTTACCCGGAGTTAAGACACCACCATCGTTAGTTAATATTTATAAAGAACTGGCAACCGATATTGATGGTTTTACAATTCCTTCTCATGGCTATTTAGCTTCTTGGGCTGCTCAAGGTGTATTACTATTAAATAATGTGTTGACTGTTGAAGCGGGGCAAGCGCATTCTCATGCAAAAATAGGTTGGGAAACTTTTACTGATAATGTGATAGCAGTAATCGATGAGTATCTTGAAGGTGTGGTTTTTTTATTGTGGGGATCTCCTGCACAAAAAAAAGGGCAGTTTATTAATCGCCAAAAACATCATGTATTAACATCGGTGCATCCATCACCGTTATCTGCTCATCGTGGTTTTTTTGGCTGTAAGCACTTTTCCAAAGCGAATGACCTTATTATGCAACAAGGTAAAAAAGCAATAGATTGGCAACCAAGACTAGCGGAAAAACAAACATGAGTAATAATAAAAGACGTCGAACAAGTTTGCAGGAAATTGCAAATTTAATCGGGATTAGTAAAATGACAGTGAGTCGTTTTTTACGTGATCCCAATCTTGTATCTAAACCACTTCAATTACAAATTTCAGCCGCAATAGATAAGCTAGGATATATTCCTAATAAAGCTCCCGATATGCTGTCTAACGCTAAAAGTAATGCCATTGGTATTGTGTTCCCTTCTTTAACCAATCAGGTTTTCGCCGATATTTTAAAAGGTATTGAGATGGTGACTGATGTAAGAGGATATCAAACCATGATCACTCATACTGGATACAGTGCTGACAAAGAAGAGTTACGCTTACGCTCATTACTTTCTTATAATATTGACGGGTTAATTTTAACGGAAAGAACGCATACTCCAGCAACATTAAAGATGATTGAAATTTCGGGTGTTCCTGTGGTTGAAATTATGGATAGTGTTTCGCCTTGCCTTGATATGGCTGTTGGATTTGATAATTTTACTGCAACTAGAAATATGATTCATCGCATGATAGATAGAGGTCGTCGTAATATTGTCTATTTTAGTGCAAGACAAGATCAACGAAGTATTATTCGCCAAAAAGGGTATGAAAAGGCTATGGAAGAAGCTGGGTTGACACCTCGGACGCTAGCGACTAAAGAAGCATCATCTTATGAATTAGGGGCAAGATTTTTGCATCAAATTTTAAATGAGTTTCCTTGTGTTGATGGTATTTTTAGTACCAATGATGATTTGGCTTTAGGGGTATTACTTGAATGTCAACGGTTGCATATTGATGTCCCTAAAAAGATAGCTATTGTCGGGTTTCATGGGCATAAAATTGGTCAATATATGAATCCAAAATTGGCTTCTATACATACACCAAGAATTGAGATGGGGAAAATCGCGGCTGAACTGCTATTAAAACGAATCAACGGCGAGAAGGTTGAGCAAAAAGTGATTGATTTGCCGGTTGAGTATCTAGATGGAGAAAGTATTTAGAAGATAGGGGATAATATTGATAATGATTTAACCTTACCACCTTTAGTGATAAGGTTATTAGTAAATTATAATCCTTTAGGGTTTTCACCGTATTGGTTGCTGCCTGGTGTTGAGTCCATTACGCAGAATACTAATATAATAATACCACCAATGTATGGAATAAATTGTAACAAAATCCACCAACCTGATTTACTTGTATCATGTAAGCGGCGTACAGTAACAGCTAAACTAGGAAGGAATAATGCCAACACTAAGATAGCGGTTATAGCTAAGGGACTTCCAATCATTTTATCAATGATTATCGTGATAAAAGTTAAAATAATATAGAATAAAATGAACATCCAATATTCTTTACGACGAGCTCGACCATTAAAATTTGCATAATTTTTTGTAATACAATCAATAAACCAATTCATTCCTATATTCCTTTTTTTAATTAATTACTGAAATAAATTATTTGGGGTGGCTATTTTAATGAAAAAAAAACGAAAATAAAACTGATTTTTATCGTTAATTTTTTTTTATTTTTATTTTTTATCAATATTTACGTTGCCAATTAGGCTGTTGATTTCAGGTTTTCATAAAGTGATAACTATGCTAGAATTATCACTCAGTGGTTATTTATACCAGCTAACAGATTATAGAAAATAACACTGAGGCCTCCATGAAAATAGTTGAAGTAAAGCACCCTCTTGTACGCCATAAAATTGGATTAATGCGTGAACACGATATTAGCACCAAAGACTTTCGTGCTCTTGCCAGCGAAGTTGGCAGTTTATTAACTTATGAAGCAACTGCTGATCTACCTACCGAAACAGTAACAATAGATGGTTGGTGTGGACCTGTTCAAGTAGAACGTATTAAGGGTAAAAAAATTACGGTTGTACCTATTTTGCGTGCAGGATTAGGTATGATGGATGGTGTGCTTGAGCATGTGCCAAGTGCCCGTATTAGCGTTGTCGGGTTTTATCGTAACGAAGAAACGTTAGAACCTGTTCCTTATTTTCAAAAACTAACCTCGGATATTGAAGATCGAATGGCTTTAGTTGTTGATCCAATGTTAGCAACAGGTGGGTCAATGGTGGCGACAATCGATTTACTTAAAAAAGCAGGTTGTAAAAATATTAAAGTATTAGTTTTAGTTGCTGCACCAGAAGGTATTAAAGTGCTTGAACAAGCTCACCCTGATGTTGAACTTTATACGGCATCGATTGATGAGAGGTTGAACGAAAAAGGCTACATATTACCTGGACTGGGTGATGCTGGAGACAAAATCTTCGGCACAAAATAAAATCTCAAAATTTAGACCGGTTAATCCGGTTTTTTTATGCCTGTTAATCAGGCAAGTTATACAATAAACTTCGTTAAGTAAGAGAGGCGAGATGTGAGCAATATCACAACAGATAAAACAAAAAATATAACATCACAGCATAAGCATTCATGGCAAGATATTTTTACCGGCGCACAGATGTTATTTGTCGCCTTTGGGGCTTTGGTATTAGTTCCCCTTTTAACAAAATTAAACCCAAATGTAGCTCTTTTTACTGCTGGTGTTGGTACGTTGTTATTTCAACTGACAACTAAAGGTAAAGTTCCTGTATTTTTAGCGTCATCATTTGCTTTTATTGCCCCTATTTCATTTGGTGTTGCTCAATGGGGCATTCCTGCCACTTTAGGCGGTTTAGTGGCTGCGGGTTTTGTTTTTATGTTTTTTGCTTTTTTAGTAAAAATCAATGGTAGCCATGTTATTGACCGTATATTACCACCAGTTGTAACTGGACCAATTATTATGGTTATTGGTTTATCATTGGCACCTGTTACTATAGGTATGGCAATGGGTAAAGATAGTGGACTGCAAGCCGAAAATTATCAATTGATTATTATTTCAATGGCATCATTATTAACAACTTTAGTGGTTGCTATTTGGGCAAAAGGTTTTTTAAAATTATTACCTATTATTTCAGGTATTGTAGTTGGTTATACGCTCTCTTGCATGTTTGGTATTGTCAATTTCCTGCCTATTATTGATGCACCATGGTTTAAAGTTCCCGATTTCACTTTTCCTGAATTTCACTGGCAAGCCATTTTGTATATGATCCCAATTGTCATTGCGCCAACCATTGAACATGTTGGTGATATTATGGCGATTGGTTCGGTAACAGGTAAAGACTATACACGCGATCCCGGTTTACAGCGTACATTACTTGGTGATGGGCTAGCAACTTCGATGGCAGGATTTTTTGGTGGACCACCGTGTATTACTTATGCAGAAGTGATTGGTGCAGTAACGTTAACTCGCAATTTTAAAACTCGAGTAATGACATGGGCAGCTGTTTGGGCAATTTTAATGTCTTTTATCGGAAAAATTGGTGCATTTTTAAGTTCAATTCCAACTGTAGTAATGGGTGGGATTATGGTGTTACTGTTTGGTTCTATTGCATCAGTGGGCATTAATATCTTAGTGAAACATAAAGTCGATCTATCTGTACCGCGCAATATGTGTATTGTTTCATTAGTTTTAGTCTTTGGTATTGGAGGGATGATCTTTGATTTTGGCTCTTATACACTGCAAGGTATTAGTTTGTGTGGTATTTTAGCTATTGTGTTAAATCTTATCTTGCCACATCAAGTCAAATCGATTGATAGCCACTAAATTAACTGTTATATCGTTGGTTGCTTTTATAACCAACGATATTCATAATATAACTGTATTAACCTATCACTCTTTTTAGCCTTTCTATTTTTTTTGTGGCAAACCTATTTTTGCATTTTTAATCAATACGGTGGTTATCACACTTCACAGTTAACTCAAAATCCATGTATAGAATTATGCAGTATTTATATTCAATGGATTTTTTGTTTTTATATGCTTATCGCTGTTTTTTGTCAAAAAGTTTCAGGTAGGCATGTGTTTGAGTATAAAAACACACTTATCCAAAAATAAGTGTGTTTTTAATGATAAACCGTTTTATTTGATTGGACGCATGGTTGGGAATAAAATTACATCACGAATCGTGTGGCTGTTGGTAAATAGCATCACGGTACGGTCAATACCGATCCCAAGTCCTGCTGTTGGCGGTAAGCCGTGCTCCAGCGCTGTAATATAATCTTCATCATAGAACATTGCTTCATCATCACCTGCATCTTTTTGTGATACTTGATCAGCAAAGCGTTGAGCTTGATCTTCAGCATCGTTAAGTTCTGAGAATCCATTGCCAATTTCACGACCACCAATAAAAAACTCGAATCGGTCTGTTACAAATGGGTTTTCGTCGTTACGGCGAGCAAGCGGTGATACTTCTGCTGGGTATTCGGTAATAAAAGTTGGTTGAATTAAGTTCGATTCAGCCACTTCTTCAAAAATTTCAGTCACAACACGACCAAGTCCCCAACCTTTTTCAATTTTAATGCCAATTGACTGTGCAATAGCACAAGCTTTATCAAAATCATCTAAGTCTGCATTATTGGTTTCAGGGCGGTAATGGCAAATGGCTTCACGCATGGTCATTTTGATAAATGGTTTACCAAAATCAAACGTATGTTCACCATATTGCACAACAGCATCACCTGTTACCGCAATAGCTAAACGACGGAATAATGTTTCTGTTAATACGATCAGATCTTTGTAATCAGCATAAGCCATGTACATTTCCATCATGGTAAATTCTGGATTATGTCTTGGTGATACGCCTTCATTTCGGAAGTTGCGATTAATTTCAAATACCCGCTCAAAGCCGCCTACAACTAATCGTTTTAGATAAAGTTCTGGCGCAATACGCATATACATATCTAAATCAAGCGCATTGTGATGCGTAATAAATGGTTTAGCTGATGCACCACCCGGAATTACCTGCATCATTGGCGTTTCGACTTCCATAAAGTGGTTTTCAATCATAAAGTTGCGGATTTCACTGACAACTTTGGAACGCGCTTTAAAAGTCTCTCTTGATTCTTGATTTGTGATAAGATCCAAGTAACGTTGACGGTAACGCATTTCTTGATCGGCAAGTCCATGAAACTTATCAGGTAATGGGCGAAGAGCTTTAGTTAATAAACGAATTTCTTCACAGTGGATAGAAAGTTCACCAGTTTTAGTCTTAAATAGGTAACCTTTAGCGCCGACAATATCTCCCAAATCCCATTTTTTAAATTGCTCGTTATAAAAACCTTCAGGGAGATCATCACGAGTAACATAAAGTTGGATTTGTCCAGCAACATCTTGTAGAGAAACAAACGAGGCTTTACCCATTATACGACGCATCATCATACGGCCAGCCACAGTTACAATAATTTTCTTTTCAATCAGTTCTTCGTTAGTTTTATCGCCATATTGTTTATGGAGATCACTAGAAATCGCATCACGGCGAAAATCATTAGGGAAAGCAATACCTTGTTCGCGAAGATGAGCGAGCTTTTCGCGACGTACTTTTAGTTCATTATTTAACTCTTCAATTTGGTTTTGTTGATCTTGCTGCTCTGTTGACATAGTTTTACCTTTTATTTATAACCAAGCGGTTTATAAACCTGCTTTTAAGCTTTCTTCAATAAATTGATCTAAATCGCCATCTAATACGGCCTGTGTATTACGAGTTTCAACGCCAGTACGCAAATCCTTGATACGCGAATCATCAAGTACGTAAGAGCGGATTTGGCTTCCCCAACCAATGTCAGATTTAGTCTCTTCCATTTGTTGTTTTTCAGCATTCTTTTTTTGCATCTCAAGCTCATACAGTTTTGCTTTTAACTGTTTCATTGCTTGATCTTTATTGCTGTGTTGTGAACGGTTATTTTGACATTGAGTAACAATACCCGTAGGAATATGAGTGATTCGTACAGCAGACTCAGTTTTATTTACATGTTGACCACCAGCACCTGACGCACGGTATACATCGATACGGAGATCGGCAGGGTTAATGTCGATATCAATATCATCATCAATTTCAGGATAAACAAATACAGAAGCAAACGAGGTATGGCGTCGATTGCCTGAGTCAAATGGACTTTTGCGAACTAGGCGGTGTACTCCAGTTTCTGTGCGTAACCAACCGTAAGCATAATCACCCAATACTTTAATCGTTGCCGATTTGATACCAGCAACATCACCATCCGATACTTCCATCACTTCAGTTACAAAACCTTTTGATTCAGCCCAGCGTAAATACATCCTAAGTAACATTTCTGCCCAATCTTGTGCTTCAGTTCCCCCTGAGCCTGATTGGATATCTAAATAACAATCTGCACTATCATATTTACCAGAAAACATTCGTCGGAATTCAAGTCCAGCCAGTTTTTTCTCTAACTGTTCAAGTTCAAAATTAGCTTCATCGAAAGTATCTTGATCTTCAGCTTCAATAGCAAGTTCAAGCAAGCCTTCAACATCGTCAAGACCTTGAGTTAATGAATGAATAGTATTGATTATTTCATCAAGTGCAACGCGTTCTTTACCTAACGCTTGTGCTTTTTCTGGATCGGCCCATACTTCGGATTGCTCTAGCTCGGCATTGACTTCTTCGAGCCGTTCTTTTTTTAGATCATAGTCAAAGATACCCCCGAATCACGGCTGTGCGTTCGGTAAGTTCTGCTATCTTTGATTTAACTGGATTAATTTCAAACATGATTTAAATGGAGTTGCTCTGTTTTATGATTTATTAAACAAGCGTCCATTGTAGCGGATTTGGGCATAATTTAGCAATTGCCAATTACTATTTTTGACTTTGACTCAGTAAATAAAGCATTGCTCGAAAAGAAAAGATGGCGCACTAGGCGCCACTTTTTAAGGTGAAAAGAATATGAGTACAATCAAGTTATTTTTTTGCTTCAGCGTATAGCTCAGCAACTTTATCCCAGTTAACTACATTCCAAAATGCACCAATGTAATCAACACGGCGATTTTGATATTTCAAATAATAAGCATGTTCCCAAACATCTAGTGTTAAAATCGGCGTACCAGAAACACCAGCAAATTTTTCGCCCATTATCGGTGAATCTTGATTGGCTGTAGAAACAACTTCAAGTTTACCATTTTGTAATACTAACCAAGCCCAACCTGAACCAAATCGAGTTGCTGCCGCTGCTGCAAATTTTTCTTTAAATGCATCAACTGAACCAAAATCTTTTTCGATGGCCGCTTTTAGGTCGCCTTTTAGTTCAGTACCAACTTTTAATAGTTCCCAGAAAAGAGTGTGATTAACATGACCACCTACGTTATTTTTAATACCCGTAATTTTGTCAGCAGGTACTTTATCTAAATTTTTTAACAAAGTGCTAGGGCAAAGTTCTTTTAATTCAGCTGGCAAAGTTTCAAGAATGGCATTTGCATTGTTCACATAGGTTTGATGATGTTTATCGTGATGCAAATGCATAGTTTCAGAATCAATATAAGGTTCTAATGCATCATAAGCATAAGGTAATGGAGGTAAAGTATAAGCCATGAAATTTGCTCCTTTCATATATTAGGTATTATTAACTACTTTATTTCATGAGTATACGGGCTATTAGTATAGCTCTCAAACTATCACTTAGATAGTTAGTGACTATCTGTTATCAGAATGACTATTGCTTTTTCAATTCGTCTTCATTATTTGCTATAAATGAGGTATACATCATAATTGCGTGGTTTTCGCTGATGAGCTTTTCTTCAACATGGTTATCAATTAAATGTGTTTTACGTTGCCATATTTTATTATGTCTGGTATAACCTCCCCACCATTGTTGTTCAATACGATGATCGGTTTCTAGGATTTCATAATGATTACTTAAGGGGGTATCAGCAAGTAATTCGCCATGTAAATATTGATCATCAAGCCAAAGATTAAGCCGGTAAGTGCTATTGGTTTTATTGATTAACTGTAAATCTACATAGTTATAAGATAAGGTGGCGCCACAAGCAAAAGGAATCGTTCGATTAATATCGGGAAAAACATCAAAACTATGACGCCAACGTTCTATGATTGTAAGATCGGAGTGTAATACAATCCAATAAATCAAATTACCTAATTGGCATAATCCTCCACCAATATCTTTGCCTATCTGTCCATTATGTAATGATAGTCCTTCTAAAAATCCCCGTTTTTGGGATGGGCGTCCTACTTTTTGCCAGATCGAAAAACGTTGATTAGGCTTAATGATTGAACCATTAAGTTTTTCAATTGCTAATCTAAGATTAGTGATTTTGTTATATTGTAAATACATATCAACATCTTTTAGTTGTCTTAATAAAACAGACTGATGTTTTTTGTGTGAATAACAACATGTATTATTATTTATGTCGACAGTGCAATATGCGTTACGATGTCGCCACCAATCAAATTTTCGTTTTAAGATAAAATATTCTTTGCCTAATTTTAGCCTTAATTTACTGCGTTTTATCGGTTTATCGATAATAATATCCTGCATATTTTCCATTCCCTTATCGACAAGATATAATCAGTTATTTTTCTAAAGGTGACAGATAGCGTTGGCTTAACTTGTCGAGAAAAGTGAAAAGTTTTTGATTCATTTCAGTGTAATCATGAGAGCGAAGCTTATCAGGTGTATCGACAAAGCGGTATTTTTCTGCTTGGCTAAGTTCCTTTTGTGAATGGGTAATTAATAATTCGACTACTTCAGGTGTTAACTCCATATGGCATTGGAAACCATAAACAAATTTACTGTATGCAATGATTTGACGAGGACACCCTTCACTATACGCAATAATTTGAGCATCTTTGGTTAAACCTGGCATATCATTGTGCCAATGACCGACTTCTAATGTACTACCAAAATCAGTAAACAAAGGATTTGTTTTACCGATTTGAGTTAACATAATAGGGAATTTGCCAATTTCTTTTTCTGGGCTGTTGCTATAACTTGCCCCTAGAGCTTCGCCGATTAATTGTGAACCAAGACATACACCAATGACTACTTTCTCTGCTTTTATTGCTGATAAAATAATGGCTTGTTCTGCTTTAGAATCAAAATGAGCACATTCTTGTTTGGTCGTTGATGGTGACTGTGGACCGCCCATAACAATAAGAAAGTCGATATCATCAATGCTATTAGGAAGTGGTTCATTAAGGTAAACGCGAGAATAAGTTATAGTGTGATGATTATTTATCGCCCATTGTTCATAAGCTCCGGGCGCTTCAAAATCCTCATGAATAATAAAATGTATATGCATTAATAACTCCTCCTTGTCTATAAATATCATTATTAACATTATGATTTGATAAAATTTATATCAAAGGATATAAATTTATTTTTGAGTTATTATGAATAATTTATTTGCAATTGCAATACAGAATTTTGAACTAACACGATAAAAAACAGGTAAAAAGAAATCACTTAAAATATGAAACAACAGGGAAAGATAAATATGAAAATCTGAAAGTTGGCTCCTCCAACAGGACTTGAACCTGTGACATACGGATTAACAGTCCGCCGTTCTACCGACTGAACTATGGAGGAACCGAAATGTAGCGCGCATATTATAGATTTAATGGCGCTATGTCAATAGTTAAATTATTTTAAATGTTTTTTTGTGTAAAATTTCCTCCTTTTATTATCATTCAAGTGTTAGGATTGTCTTGAATAAATGGCGTTGTCTAAGTAATTGCTGTGGGTGCGATCCTAGTTCATGTTGTGGAATAATCTGATTTAGATCGCGATAATAATCAACCCAATAAGATAAAATCTCATTTGTCGCTAAATCTTTAAAATTCATTGGATATAATGCGAAATAATCATTACCTTGCTCAGTTTTAAAGGCATAAGTAATTAGTTCACTGCAATAAAACCCATCTGCATTGGGATGAAAGCTGTGATTGTAAGGTGAACCCAAGCATTTCTTTACCCGTCTTAATGCATTTTGAATAACAACTAAATCATGGATTCTACCAATGATATTGTGCTTAGCTGCACAAATAAAATTAGTAAACGATTGTTCAATCACGCCATAGTTTTGCGTTGCTTCAATAACGGTATTATTTCCAATATATAAACCAACATGATTAATACTTTTGGTTATTTCATCTATCTTTGACAATGCACCTGAAAGGCTTACAGCGCCATTAAAAGCATTATTTTTTTTTAGGCTTTGGAAGATAATATCTCCACATTGGATATTATTGTTTTTTAGCACGATAGCGCCATAGCGAAAACATTACACAAGTTGCAATAATAAATTTAAGCGCATCCACACCAACAAATGGCAGATAACCCACTTTTAAAGCATCAATTAGCGTGATGTGTAAATAGCCCATTAAATAGACAACGCCAAATACAAATAACAATTGATGCGCACAAGCGAATGCAATTAAACCTAAAATAAAGTGACGATCATAACCTCTTTCTGATGCAAACCCTGCTAAATAGGCACTAAATACATAGCCATATAAGTAACCTGAAGATGGTGATGCTAACGCCATAATTCCACCACTACCATTGGCAAATAGCGGTAACCCAATTGCACCTAAAATAAGGTATTGGATTATTGCTAATGCACCTAGTTTACGACCTAAAAAAGCACCAATTAACAATACAGCCAATGATTGTAATGTAAATGGAACAGGGTAAGTTGGAATACTAATGTTAGCGGCTAATCCTAAAAGTAATGCTGCACTTGTTGTGGTTAATAATTTACGTTGCCAAGAAGATAAATTTACAAGTGTAGTGATAAATGTTGGATAATACGAAGTCGGTTGAAGTTTCATTATTTTCTACCTTTTATATAAATAGTAGAACTATAATAGCGCAATTATTATTGTTGTAAACTTTTTTGTTTTTAATTTGTTTACATTGGAGTGGGATATAGGATATTTTTATCACACTCTAAAATAAAGAGTGTGATAATTAAAATAATTTGTTACTTAAACTAAGTAAGGATTACTAACTCGTTCATGACCAAAACTAGACATAGGTCCGTGGCCTGGTACAAAAATAAAGTCATCCCCAAGTGGTAATAATTTATTAGTGATTGATGAAATTAAATCGGCATGGTTGCCTCGTGGAAAATCAGTTCTTCCTATACTACTTTTAAATAATACATCGCCGACAAAAGCCAGCTTATCCAAATGGTTAATAAAAACAATATGTCCCGGAGTGTGACCCGGGCAAAAAAGTACATCAAGGCTAATATTACCAACTTGAATCTGCTCACCTTCTTTTAACCAACGATCAGGCAAAAAGCTATCAGTATAAGGAAAACCGAATTGTGTACTTTGTTGTGGTAAACTTGTTAATAGAAATTCATCTTCTTGGCTTGGTCCAATAATCTTCACATCATAATGTTTAGCCAATATAGTTGCAGCACCGACATGATCCAAATGTCCATGGGTTAATAAAATCTGCTTAATATTAACGCCTAGCTTTTCAACCGCTTTTATAAGCAGTTCGGGTTCACCTCCGGGATCAATAAATGCACCTTCCATGGTTTGATCGCACCAAATGATGCTACAATTTTCTTGGAAAGCTGTAACTGGGATGATTTGGTACTGGAACATAGATTTATCTCCTTATTTCTTGCTGATGATTGGTTAGATTTTGTCCGTCTTCTTTTTTTAATTGTGCAAAAATAATGCTTGATAAAACGGTAATCATACCAAGTATAACAAATGTTAACTGAAATGAGTGAATAGTACTTGTTGTGGTGCTAATTAAGCGTAATAAAACAGCACCCAATCCGGTACCAAAACTAATTGCTAATTGTTGATTTACTGCCATTAAGCTATTGCCACTACTTGTATTGTCGTTTTCTAGATTAGCTAAGGTTATGCTATTCATGGCCGTGTATTGCATGGAGTTGATTCCACCGATACAAAATAGCAATAAACTGATAAGAATAAGTGGTGTCGATAAATTTAATACGGACATTAAAATAATCATTATGCCAGCTAAAATTGTATTAGTAACTAGTACGAAACGGTAACCTAAACGTGCTAAAATACGTGGAATAAAGATTCGAGTACAAATTGAAGCAATGGCCATTGGCATCAACATAATGCCGGCAAAAATAGCTGAATAACCAAATCCCACTTGTAATAATAGTGGAATAAGAAAAGGCACTCCTGATATACCTAATCGGCAAATTAAATTTCCGATAATTCCTATTTTGAACGTACGGATTTTAAATAGCGATAGTGGGAATAATGGAGTTTGTTTCTTTTTTGCATATTCACGATAAATAAATAAAAAAAGTAGACTAATTGTCGCAAGTAGTAATGGACAATAATATGTCTGATTTTGGTTTAAAATCTCTACACTCAAAGTGGCGCTAATAAAGCTAATAACAATAAATATAAAGCCTAATAGATCAAAAGGCATGTGTTGGCCTTTTAAGTTAGGCATGTATTTCCAACTAATTATTATACCTAAAATACCAATGGGTAAATTAATAAAAAACACCCAGTGCCAACTTACCATATCAACTAGATATCCTCCCAATACTGGTCCTAAAACGGGACCAATTAATCCAGGAATCGTGGCTGTATTTAACGCAGCTAAAAAATCACTACGCTTAAAAGATTTTATCAATACTAAACGTGATATAGGCACCATCATCGAGCCACCAACACCTTGGATCACTCGTGATATATCTAAAAAAATTAATGAATTAGATAAAGCGCAAAGTAATGAACCCAGTGTGAATAGTGAAACGGCCATCACAAAAATATTTCTAGTGCCAAATTTATCAGATAAAAAACCACTAACAGGAATAAATAATGCAAGGGTCAAAGCATAACTTATCACGGCTGATTGCATATTTAATGGGGACTCATTGAGGTCGTTAGCCATAGTGGGGAGGGCTGTATTTAATATCGAGGTATCAAGTGATTGCATAAAGAATGCAAACGCCGCAATCCACGGTAATATACGATAGACAAACGGTGGTAACTGTAATTCGCTATTCATTTTAATTTGGCCTAAAATTAATTTAAATGCTAGTGGAGCGGTTGGATATAAGCTCAGAAAATTAAGCTCTCTTACTTAGAGTTGATTAAGAAAGAGAGCTGATGAATGCTATTTTACAATATTATTTGTTAATGATTGGATTTTTTCTTATTCTTTACTGGTTTACCTTGCCAATAACCAGCCAGTAATGAACCTGAAATATTGTGCCAAACAGAAAATACTGCAGCAGGTAGAGCTGATAGAGCTGAAAAGTAGGTGGTGCCTAAAGTAGCTGCAAGGGCAGAGTTTTGCATTCCTACTTCAAGTGACATGGTTCTGCAGGTTGATTCATCAAAACCAAATAAACGTCCTCCCCAGTAACCACCAAGCAATCCTAACGCATTATGAATCACAACTGCAAAAATAACAGTGCCCCCCACTTGGCCAATTTGAGTATGGCTACCTCCTACTACAATACAAATAATTAATAAAATACAAATCATTGATAAAAGTGGTAAAAATTGCTCACATTTTTTAACAATAGCATTTAAGAAATGGTGAACAATTAATCCTAATATAATCGGTATTAGTACAATCTGTACAATATGTACAAGCATTCCCCAAACAGGGACTTCAACTGTTGTTCCAACTAATAGTAGTGTTATCAGTGGTGTTATAACTACCCCCACAAGTGTCGAAACAGATGAAATTGTAACAGACAATGCAACATCACCTTTGGCAAGATAAATCATCACATTTGATGCTGTTCCGCTAGCTACGCTTCCAACTAACACCATGCCAACCAATAGTTCTGGTCTCATTGTAAACAGTTTTGATAAAATTAGAGCAGTTAACGGCATAACAATATAATGTAACAAAGTACAAATAACCACCGCTTTAGGTTTGGTGACTACACGTTTAAAATCATCAATACTTAATGTAACTCCCATGGTGAACATCACAAACATGAGTAATTGTGATGTATAGGAACGTATAGGTGTAAAAGTATCAGGAGAAAAATAGGCCATAACCGCACACAAAACTGCCCACAAAGGAAATAATCGGGTGAGGGAGGAAATAGATTGAGCAAATAGTTGATTCAATTGTCTAGCCATATAAACCTACTGTCGTTGGTTTACTAAAATAACTTCATAATAATAGTAAATTTATTTTAGTTGCTTGTTAAATTTTTATTCTATTGATTCCACTAAATAGCGTCAAGGTATTTGTTAAAATTGTGTTAAGTATGTGTTCTGGTGATTCAGTGCGTAATTGTGTCAATATTTTAAAAACCTCAGTGATATATTCAGGGCGATTTGCTTGACCTTGACGCCCACTTAATGGCATGTCGGGCGCATCTGTTTCAAGTACTAGGCTGCTAAGTGGTAATTGAGCAATTGTATTGCGAGTTTTATTCGCACGTTCATAACTAATTACGCCACCTACACCAATATAATAACCCAGCTTAACAAATTGCATGGCTTGTTGATAACTACCTGAAAAACCATGTATTACGCCACAACAAGATAAGTTGGCCTTGTGTAATTCACGGTACATAATATCGTGCGCTTTGCGTGAATGTATTAAAACGGGCAAATCAAACTGTTTGGCAATTGTTAATTGCGACCTAAAAAATAATAATTGTTGTTGCCAATCGATACTTAAATTGTAGCGATCGAGCCCGATTTCACCAATGGCAACTAATTTTTTAGGTTTTGTTTTAACAATATTGGTTAATAGTTCTAAATCAGCCATAGTATGTTGATAGATAGGATGCAACCCCAAAGCGGCATAAAGTTCATGGTATTTATTCGTAAGTTGTAAAACAGCATCAAAATAGTTAGCACTAACTGCGGGTATAATTAACCCAACGATATTCGCTTGGCGAATCTTATTTATTGAATCAGCAAGAAAATCACTAAAAGGTGGAAAATCAAAATGACAATGTGTATCAATAAACATAATGCTAAAGCCTCTTATTCTGCCGTTGTTTGATGTAATAAAATTGGCAATAAAAATCGCTCAGCAGTAAATATAATTTGTTCAATCAGTGTATCGGTTAACTCAGGATAAAGACGAGTATAATAACTGTCACACTCGGCGGATTGGTTAAATCCGCCTTGCCATGAATTTAAAAGTTGATTGATAGCTCTTTCACTAGCGATAATCTGACCTGTTTTTTTATCATAAGCTGTAATTAACCAACTCCACGAACTTTTTAATGGCATTAATAATGGTTCATTGATCCCCTGCAAATAGCCTTCAACTAAATTAGTTAATATAGTTAAGGACAGATCTGCATTTAAATGTGAAAATCGCCATTCATTATCGTCCCGACCATACATACGACTTTGACTATCAATTTTATCAGGATTTAAAATGCAATAAATCAAATGATCAATCCACAACGAAATACCATCGCGAATCGAAAGCTTTGACGGTCGCCATGTCAATATACCATCGTCTTGAATGTGAGTTAACCAACCTTGTAATTGGTAATGTTGATCATTAGATGAAATGGTTAAATTAACTTCTTGCGTTGTCATAACTAAACGTTCTTGGTCAACTTTATTGGCCAAAGGTTGCAGTGATTCAAGTTGATTATCATAAATAATTTCACCAAACGCACCATCTGGTAAGTCACCTGTTAACGCTAATCGTTGATAGAAATCATCTGATTGTTGCGATCTATTGGCAATTAATTCATTTAAAATCTGTAAGTTTAATTGATAGCGCTTTAAGCTATCAAGATTAAAGTTTTCGGCATCTGGTAAGGTATCATCCATATAATTTATATAAAAATTAAACCGTTTTTGTAAAAATAGCCTAATAGAGTGCTGGTAAAATCGTTTTAATTCATCAAGATTAATATTATCTACACTAATAATTGGTATTTCACTAATAAATAACTGACTTTCACCTTGTTGCAATGCTGCAGGTAACCACTCATCGGCATAGCTTTTGGGTTCTTGTAAAAAATTTTTGGGGTTAAACGGTGTGCGTGTATGGTTTACACGTAAAAAATCTAAGCTATTTGTTGTAGTGCTATTTGTAGTACCATCTGTATTATTTTTATCCTTGCCATAATATTGGCCAATATATTCCCAAAACTCATCAACAAGTATAGAAGGGTAACGTTCACTATTATCTTTCATATCGCGACCAATATAACTGATATACAACTGTTTTTGCGCAGATAAAATTGCTTCTAAAAAAAGGTAACGATCATCTGTGCGACGGCTACGATCCCCTCGTCTTGGATGTTGTGCGATTAAATCAAAATCAAGTGGAAGAGACGTTCTTGGATAATCGCCGTCATTCATACCAAGTAAACAAACAACTTTAAATGGAATAGAACGCATTGGCATCATGGTACAAAAATTTATCTTACCA
Organism: Gilliamella sp. Gris1-4; assembly: GCF_001690335.1. NCBI lineage: Bacteria > Pseudomonadati > Pseudomonadota > Gammaproteobacteria > Orbales > Orbaceae > Gilliamella > Gilliamella sp. Gris1-4. The sequence goes on from NZ_LZHA01000088.1 coordinate 90,729, forward strand.
ACTAAAAAACGATGCGCTAAATGATTTTTCTCTAAGCGTGATTGCATAGCATCATGTAGAATAGTGATAGAAATATTATCTGTATAACAAGCCGATAATCCACTATTAATCAGTTCTTGCCATTCTTCTTCGATCATCAATAAAATGGATTCACGTTGAACATTACTTACAAAAAAGTCATTGATTAATTCAAGGCAACAAGGTTGCCAATTAATTAGCGGTTTTTCTTCATTTAAGATAGCAAACCACTTACTTACAACTTTAATAAATTCGGCTAATTGACCTATTAATTCGGCATCTAAACCTGTTGCACCATCATAAGGTAATATTTGTTGCCAACCGCCTTGTTCACTGTTCATCGTGTAACCGAGTAATAACCGCTCAAGCCCAAATAACCAACTATGTGCACTATCAAGTCCAAAACGAATGCCTGACTCAACAATCCAAGTTCGCAACAAGGTTAATTGAGATTCGTTAATAGCGAATTTTTCGGCAATAGCAGGGATTTCAAGTAAATTAAATAGTTCTTCTGCTGTAAATCGACTATTTGGAAAATTTAAAATGGCAAAAAAGCCTTGAACGATAGGATCGATATTTCGTGCTTTTTGATCTGAAATAGTAAAAGGTAAATAGCGCTTTTCAACAGCATTACCAAAGACGGCTCGAATATAAGGAACATACTTATCAATATCTGATACCATAACTATGCAATCGCGCAACTCCAGCGTAGGATCGGCATCAAAAACCGATAGCAGGTAGTCATACAATACCTCAACTTCACGTTGTTCACTATGGCAGGCATGAAACGAAATCGACTTATCTGTTACGGCAAAAGTTTTATTATCAAAATCGGTTTGATACAGTTCTAAAATATCTTGCTGAATAGCATGTAATAGACAAGAACGATCCTGATCGGCAAACGCTTCAATATCTTGCTTATTATTAAATTCTTGTAACAAAAATAGATTATCACGCCCAAGTTTTCCCCATGAGGTTAACAGAGGATTGGGTATTTTATCGGGTGTATTTAATATATCTGACAACTGTTTTTCAGCAATATCGCCCCAATACCATTTACACGGATTATTAAACATTAAATGGACATCAATATGTTGCCCAAGTGCTGAAAGTAGCGAAAGATAAATAGGAGGAAGAGAAGTAATACCAAAAATAAAAATACGGTTAGGTAATGCATCTAAACGTGAACGTTCAAAGTTATTATTTAATAACATTTCAAGCATTTGTTGATAAATATTAGCGCGATGATAAGGTTGGCTAATTGATATTAGTTTTCGCCACAACTCCGCTTGCCACGTTTCATCAGAATGATGATTCAATTCGGCAACAGTCTGGTTTGCCTCCCATTTTGCTAGCCAATCTGGACGGTAAACTAAATATTGGTCAAATAATCGTGCAATACGCGTTGCAAGCTGATACCGTTTTTTATCTTGCTTATCAATATCAAGATAATGTTTAAGCGCGCTAAACTCAGGTTGTTTAATAACTTGAGGTAACAAATAATACAAACGCCAACTCATTGATTGAACATTAAAGCTATTTTCAATTGGCGCCTCTGGTAACAAGACTTGATAAAGTTGCCAAATAAACTGAGTTGGAAAAAGAAAATCAACATTAGCCACGATACCAAGTTCATCCGCTAACGCAATTTGCAACCATTGTGCCATGCCTTGACTTTGCACCATAACAACATCAGGTGTAAATACATCATCTAATGGTTGCCTGCGCATCAATTCACTCAATAATGTTTTGAGTAAATCGACTTGATTTGAATGATAAATGGTAAACATAATTGTATAAACATTGATAAAATTTATTCAGATTATCCCTGATAGCGATTAATAAATCTAGTCAGTGTTACGTTTTGATCATTTAATAAGATTAGGGAAAATGAAATATTTACTTTGAAATATTTATTTTTTTGTAAAAAAGTTTCCGGTAACTATATGTTTCAGTATAAATTTACCAGTAAATTATCCAAAGCGCTATTAAAGGAAAGATTAATTCCTAAATTAAAAAGAGTTGTAATTAAAGAAGGCTACTTGTAATACCAAATAGCCTTTTGTGTATGATAAAACATCAAAAAGCAAACTATTGACCCATGCGGCGAGTCAATTCGATAACGCGAATTTTTGCCAAAGCTTTTGATAATTCAGCAGATGCTTGTGCAAATGACATATCATCGCTTGGGTGATTGATATGTTCTTGTGCTTGTCTTACTGCTTCTTGTGCTCTTGCTTCATCTAAATCTTCACCACGAATTGCAGTATCTGCCAAGATAGTTACGATGTTAGGTTGTACTTCTAAAATGCCACCAGATAGATAAATAAACTCTTCTTCACCATCCGCTTTCACAATGCCGACCATGCCTGGTTTTATGGTTGTGAGTAAAGGGGTATGACCAGGATAAATCCCAAGTTCACCTTCTTTACCTGTGACTCTGATTCGCTGAACATCACCCGAAAACAGGTGAGATTCAGCACTAACAACTTCTAATTGATAGGAAGTTAGTGCCATAATACGATCTCCATTAATACGATCTTCGTTCAATGAATCTCTTAGAGAGATTTTGCCTTCTCAATCGCTTCATCAATTGAACCAACCATATAGAATGCTTGTTCAGGAATATGGTCATAATCACCATTCATGATTCCTTTAAATGCACTGATCGTATCTTTTAAAGGTACATATTTTCCTGGTGAACCAGTAAATACTTCTGCAACAAAGAATGGTTGAGATAGGAAGCGCTGAATTTTACGTGCACGAGCAACGATCAATTTATCATCTTCAGATAACTCATCCATACCAAGAATAGCAATAATATCTTTTAATTCTTGATAACGTTGTAGAATTGACTGAACACCACGGGCACAATCATAGTGCTCTTGACCAACAACTAAAGGATCTAATTGACGACTAGTTGAATCTAATGGATCCACTGCCGGATAGATACCTAAAGAAGCAATTTGTCGACTTAATACGATTGTCGCATCTAAGTGAGCAAAGGTTGTTGCTGGTGATGGGTCAGTCAAGTCATCTGCTGGCACATACACCGCTTGGATTGAAGTAATCGAACCGGTCTTAGTTGAAGTAATACGTTCTTGTAGTAACCCCATTTCTTCAGCTAATGTTGGTTGATAACCTACTGCCGATGGCATACGACCTAATAACGCAGATACTTCAGTACCGGCTAATGTATAGCGATAAATATTATCGATGAATAATAAAACATCTTTACCTTCGTCGCGGAATTTTTCAGCCATAGTTAAACCAGTTAACGCAACACGTAAACGGTTTCCTGGTGGCTCATTCATTTGGCCGTAAACTAATGATACTTTATCAAGTACGTTTGATTCTTTCATTTCGTGGTAAAAGTCATTACCTTCACGAGTACGTTCGCCCACACCAGTAAACACTGAGTAACCTGAGTGTTCGATAGCGATATTACGGATCAACTCCATCATATTAACGGTTTTACCTACACCAGCACCACCAAACAGACCAACTTTACCACCTTTAGCAAATGGACAAATTAAGTCGATAACTTTAATACCTGTTTCAAGTAATTCAGTTGAGTTTGCAAGCTCTTCATAGGTTGGGGCAGCACGGTGAATCGCCCAACGTTCTTCTTCACCAATAGGACCTGCTTTATCAACAGGATCACCAAGTACGTTCATAATACGACCTAGTGTTTTTGTACCAACAGGTACTTCAATGCCGTGACCAGTGTTTACTACGTCAAGTCCACGTCTTAAACCATCAGATGAACCCATTGCAATACAACATACAACGCCACCCCCTAATTGTTGCTGAACTTCCAGAACTAATTTTTCAGTGCCTGTTTCCACTTCTAATGCATCATATACCTTTGGTACTGCATCTTCTGGGAATTCGACATCAACCACCGCACCGATGATCTGGACAATCTTTCCAGTAGCCATTTTTAATCCTCTACGTCTTTTTCTTAACTATAAGCCAATATTTAGCACTAACCTGAAACAGCGGCTGCACCAGATACAATATCAATTAATTCATTAGTGATAGCACCTTGACGTGCCTTGTTATACACAATTTGTAATTCATTAATTAGGTTTGCACCGTTATCCGTTGCCGCTTTCATGGCCACCATTCTTGCTGCTTGTTCACTCGCTAAATTATCAACCACTGCTTGATAGACTTGTGATTCAATATAGCGACGTAAAATCATGTCTAATAGTGATTTAGCATCAGGCTCATAAATATAATCCCATGATGAAGCTTTGAGTTTTTTATCTTCTGATGGTGGTAAAGGTAATAATTGCTGAATTGTCGGCTTTTGTGACATCGTATTAATAAATTTGTTTGTAACAATATATAATCTATCAATTTTACCGTTGTCATATGCCTCAAGCATTGTTTTTACCGGCCCAATTAAATCGGATAAATTTGGTTCATCACCCAAATTAGTGACTTGGGTTAAAATGTTCGCTTTCACTGACGAGAAAAACGAAACACCACGCGAACCAATTAAAGCAACATCAGCTTCAACACCCTTTTCCTGCCATGCTGACATGTCAGCAATGACAGTTTTAAAAAGATTGATATTTAAACCACCACATAAACCACGATCGGTTGAAATGATAAGATAGCCAACTCGCTTTACATCTCTTTCTTCTAAATAAGGATGTTTGGCGCCTATCTGAGCTAACGCTAAATGTCCAATTACTTCACGAATCATTTCAGCATATGGTCGACTAGCAGCCATTCTATCTTGCGTTTTACGCATTTTAGAATTGGCAACCATTTCCATCGCTTTAGTGATTTTTTGCGTACTTTGGATACTGGCAATTTTTGTTCTAATCTCTTTTGCATTAGCCATTTTTTACCTCACCCTTACCATGTTTGAGTTGATTTAAAGCTTTCAAGTAATTCTTTTAGCTTAGTTTCAATCTCATCATTGTAATTACCTGTTTCATCAATTAATTTAACAAAATCGGCATATTGACTATGGGCATAAGCAAGTAGTGCTGTTTCAAATGGTAATACTTTAGCTAATTCTACATCTTCAAGATAACCACGTTCAGCGGCGTAAAGTACTATTGATTGTTCAGCAACAGTCATTGGCGAGTATTGCTTTTGTTTTAACAATTCTGTTACTTTTTCACCGTGACTTAATTGGTTTCTTGTTGCTTCATCTAAGTCTGATGCAAATTGAGAGAACGCAGCTAATTCACGATACTGTGCAAGCGCAGTACGAATACCACCTGATAATTTTTTCATTATTTTAGTTTGTGCAGCACCACCCACACGTGAAACCGAAATACCAGGGTTAACCGCAGGGCGGATACCAGAGTTAAATAGGCTAGTTTCAAGGAAAATCTGACCATCAGTAATCGAAATTACGTTAGTTGGTACGAATGCTGAAACGTCACCAGCCTGAGTTTCAATAATTGGTAATGCTGTTAATGAGCCTGTTTTTCCTTTAACTTCGCCTTTAGTGTACTCTTCAACATAGGCTTCGTTGACTCGCGCTGCGCGTTCAAGTAAGCGAGAATGAAGATAAAATACATCACCAGGATAAGCTTCACGTCCAGGCGGACGACGAAGTAATAACGAAATTTGACGGTAAGCAACAGCTTGTTTAGATAAATCATCATAAACAATTAATGCATCTTGACCACGATCGCGGAAGTATTCACCCATTGCACAACCAGCATATGGCGCTAAGTATTGTAACGCAGCTGATTCAGACGCTGATGCCACAACCACAATTGTGTTTTTAAGTGCACCATGCTCTTCAAGTTTACGTACAACATTGGCAATAGTTGATTGTTTTTGACCAATGGCAACATAAATACATTTTACACCTGAGTCGCGTTGGTTGATGATTGCATCGACAGCAAGTGCTGTTTTACCTGTTTGACGGTCACCGATGATAAGTTCACGTTGACCTCGTCCAATTGGAATCATTGAGTCAACGGCTTTATAACCAGTTTGTAATGCTTGGTCAACGGATTTACGATCGATAACACCAGGTGCAACTACTTCTACTGGTGAAAAACCGTCATGTTGAAGTGAACCTTTACCATCAATTGGTTCACCTAGTGTGTTAATAACGCGGCCTAATAAACCTTCACCAACTGGTACTTGTAAAATACGGCCAGTACATTGTACTTTCATACCTTCAGACAAGTCTTCGTATGGCCCCATGACTACCGCACCGACGGAGTCTCTTTCAAGGTTTAATGCCATTGCATATCGACCACCTGGTAATGCAATCATTTCGCCTTGCATTACATCAGTTAATCCGTGGATTCGAAGGATACCATCACTTACAGATATGATAGTTCCTTCATTGTGAGCATCACTCACAATATTGAACTGAGCTATCCGCTCTTTAATTAGTTCACTTATTTCAGTTGAATTTAGCTGCATTATCAGTCCCCTTAAGACTGTAGAGCGTTATTTAAACGATTTAAACGCCCTCTGATACTACTATCAATAACCATATCGCCCGTACGAATAATAAAACCAGAAATGAGCGATTTATCTATATGACATTTTAGTTTTACTTTTCGTGATAAACGTTTTTCGACAGCGACAGAAATTTTATTAAGTTGCTCATTAGTTAGTTCACTGGCAGAAATTACATCAACATCTGCTTGTGATTCTCTATCTAAACAATATTGTTCAAACAAGGTTAACACTTCAGGAAGAAGTGATAATCGTTTGTTTTCAGCCATAATCTTAATAAAATTAGTACTAAACTCATCTAACACATCTTTACAGATGTTGATGAGTAAACTAGCCACCGAATCAGTTTTCATATCAGATGTTAAGACACTTCTTATTTGAGTATCTTTACTCACTTCAGATGTTAGCACTAACATTTTATGCCATGATTCGATGCTGTTATTTTCTACCGCAAATTCGAAAGCGGCTTTAGCATAAGGGCGAGCAATCGTAATTAAGTCAGCCATTGCTCTATTCTCCTTATAGTTCAGCTACGAGTTTATCAATGATGTCGCTATTTGCGGCTTCATTAACAGAACGTTCAATAATTTTTTCTGCACCAGCAATAGCGAGTGTAGCGACTTGCTGTTTAAGCTCTTCTCTTGCTCGTTTGCGTTCAGCTTCTACTTCGGCAAGCCCTTGAGCAACAATTCGTTCTTTTTCGCGAGAAGCTTCTTGCTTTGCTTCTTCAAGAATGATTGCTTTGCGTTTATTCGCTTGCTCAATAATTGCATTAGCCTCAACCTTAGCCTGTTGCATTATGTCAGATGTATTTGCTTTGGCTAATTCCAAATCTTTTTTTGCTGTTTCTGCTGAAGCAAGTCCTTCGGCTATCTCTTTTTGGCGTTTTTCAATCGCGCCAATAACAGGAGGCCAAACAAACTTCATACAGAACCAAACAAACAATACAAATGTAATTGCTTGGCCGAGGAGAGTTGCGTTCATATTCATGACACGATTCCTCTTAAATTTTTATTAACCTGCAACAGCAAAGATAACGTAAAGTGCAATACCTACACAGATCATTGGGATTGCATCAACTAGACCCATAACGATAAAGAATTGAGTACGTAACATAGGCATTAATTCCGGTTGACGAGCAGCACCTTCTAAAAATTTACCGCCTAATAAACCAATACCAACTGCACCACCAATTGCAGCTAATCCCATCATAATGCCTGCGGCTACAAATAACATTTCCATTATATACTCCAGTTTATTAACAAAAAAATATTAAAATTAATGATCTTCTGTTGCCGACGCCATAGCTAAATAGACGATCGTCAACACCATAAAAATAAAAGCTTGTAACGTAATTATTAAAATATGAAAAATGGCCCATGGTAACGATAATACCCACTGTGACCACCAAGGTAATAATGCAGCAATTAGGATGAAGATAAGTTCACCTGCATACATATTACCGAAAAGTCGAAGCCCTAAAGAAACAGGTTTCGCTAATAGGCTAACTAATTCAAGTACTAAATTAATAGGTGCAAACGCCCAGTGATTAAATGGATGCAAGGTATATTCTTTAACAAATCCTGAAATCCCTTTGTACTTGATTGAATAAATGATGATAAGTGCAAACACACCTAAGGACATTGACATAGTAATGCTTACATCTGCGGTTGGTACAACTCTCAAATGTGACAGACCTAAATACTGACCTGCATAAGGTAGAAAATCAACAGGGATAAGATCCATTAAATTCATCAAGAAAACCCAAATAAACACAGTTAATGCTAACGGCGCAATGAGTTTATTTTGACCAGTAAACATGTCCTTAACAGTATTATTGACAAACTCGAAAATCATTTCTACTGCACATTGTAGTTTACTTGGGACACCACTGGTAGCATTTCTTGCTACACGATGAAATATCCATAAAAAGATAACACCAAGTAAGATCGAAAAGAACAATGAGTCAAGATTTAAGGTCCAAAAACCAGAACCTACTTGCAAGTTCTCAAGATGATGCTTGATATAAGCTTGTGGTGAAGCTGGAGAGGAAACCGACATATAACCCTCTTAACCTATTTTTAAAAAATAAAAAATATTGCTCATGTTTTCAGTTGAAAGATATAAGCAATTGCTGTAATAATCTGAAGTTACTATTTTAAACCTAATTGCCTATAATAAGTCAACCTTTGATTAACAAAATTAAAATTTTAGACACTTTTTACTAATTTTACGTAAATGCACGCAACTTCTCTTACTATTCTAACTTCAATATAGCTCAATTAATGGCTTAATTAATGGGCATAATTGGGGGTATTTTTACGCTTTAACTGCTGTAGCGATAGTTTCTGCCAACTTTTGCACTTCGTTTTCATTGCTTCCTTCTACCATAACACGAATTAGCGGTTCGGTTCCTGATTTACGGATCAAAACTCGACCATTATGACCAAGCTGTTTTTCTGCATGTTTAATTACCGCTTTCACTTCATCACTATTTAGAGGGTCATTTTCACCTGAAAACCGAACATTAATTAATACTTGTGGTAACATTGTCATACCACTGCACAAGTCAGCCAATGACATATCATTACGAATCATTGCTGCTAATACTTGTAGGCCAGCAATAATACCATCACCAGTGGTTGTTTTATCTAACAATAAAACATGTCCCGAATTTTCGGCACCTAAGCGCCAATTTTTTTCGACCATTTTTTCAAGTACATAACGATCGCCAACTTTAGCACGAGCAAATGGGATACCGAGATTTTTAAGTGCAATTTCAAGCCCCATATTGCTCATTAATGTGCCGACAACGCCGCCTTTTAGTTGACCTTGTCTTAATGCTTCACGGGCAATGATATAGATAATTAAATCACCATCAATTTTTCGACCTTCATGATCAACCATGATAATGCGGTCACCATCGCCATCTAATGCAAAACCTAAATTGGCTTTTTCATCAATAACTCGTTTAGCAAGCGCTTTTATGTCAGTTGCGCCACAGTTTTCATTGATGTTAACACCATCTGGTTCACAACCAATTTTTATTACTTGTGCTCCTAGTTCTCGTAATACTTTTGGTGCTATGTGATAGGTGGCACCATTAGCGCAATCGACAACAATTTTTAATCCAGCCAAACTTAAATCATGGTCAAATGTGCTTTTACAAAATTCAATATAACGCCCTGCAGCATCGGTAATACGGCTAGCTCGCCCGAGTTGTTTGGATTCAACGCAATCGATCTCTTTTTCAAGTTCGGCTTCAATTTCTAATTCGATTGTATCATCAAGTTTTTTCCCTTCGGTTGAAAAGAATTTAATACCATTGTCATAAAAAGGATTGTGTGAGGCAGAAATGACAACGCCAGCATCAGCACGAAAAGTGCGGGTTAAATAGGCAATTGCCGGTGTTGGCATTGGTCCTGTAAAGGCAGCGGCAACACCAGCAGAAGCAAATCCCGCTTCTAGTGCTGATTCAAGCATATAGCCTGAAATGCGGGTATCTTTACCGATTAATACTTTTTTAACACCATCTTTGGCTAGCACACGCCCAGCAGCCCAGCCTAATTTAAGCGCAAAATCTGGTGTAATAGGATACTGGCCAACTTTACCGCGAATCCCATCTGTACCAAAATATTTTCGATTAGACATTATATTCCCTCACACTAACATTTATTGTCTCTAACAACTATCTTTTGATAAAAAGTATATTTTAATTTGTGAAAAACTTTCAAGAAAGTATACCTTTTAATATAAAACTACTCTCGATTGTCATTGGCAAATTTTAATAATCCTTGGCTCTCTTTAATAAAACGTTCGGCATAACTACCAAACCATTGCGTAACTTCGTTAAAACTTTTAATAAATTTAGTTTTGTCACGTTGTTCAATAAGTTCGACCATTTGCCCAAAGCGTTCATAGTAGCGTTTGATTAATTCAATATTATCATCTGACGCCATGATGATATCGGCATAAAGCTCAGGATCTTGAGCAAATAAGCGCCCAACCATCATCAATTCAAGGCGATAAATTGGCGAAGAAAGTGCGATCAATTGCTCTAAATCGGCCTGTTCTCGTTGCAAATTGACACCATATGAGAACGAAGTGAAATGGCGTAATGCTTGGATGAATGACATGCATTTGTCATGCTCTTTGGCATTAATCGCACATAAATTGGCTCCCCAAATACGCATTTGTTCTATTAGCCATTGGTATTTATCTGGATATCGCCCTTCACAATAAACAATAATTTGTTTGGCTAAATTTGGTACATCTGGACCAAACATTGGGTGTAAACCGACTACAGGTCCTTGATGTTTATCAAGCATTGCTTGGAGAGGCTTGGCTTTTATGGATGTAAAATCCGTTAAAATACAATCTTTGGGTAATGGTGGTAGTTGTTTAATGACTTCACAGGTTTTGTTAATAGGTACTGTCACGATAATGGCCGCTGCATCAGCAACCACTTCGGCAGCTTGATGCATAGTTTTGGAGCCTAATGTTTTAACCTGATAGCCAGATAAGGTAAATAAACGAGCAAACAGTCGTCCCATTTGCCCATTACCACCAACAATCACTATTGATCCTTGACCACTATAGAATTTTTTAAAACCTTTATCATTTTCGCTAATATAAGACTCACGCATTAAACGGCGTAAAATATCTTCTATTAAATTGGGGGATATACCTACTTTTTCAGCTTCATGTCGCCTTTTAGCTAACATATCCGCTTCACGTTTGGGATCATAAATCGGAATGCCATGTTTGCTTTTTACTTCGCCAACTTCGGCAACTAATGCTAATCGCTTTGTAATTAAAGATAAAATGGATTTATCAACTTCATCGATTTTATCGCGCAAGGCAAGTAATTCCGTAGACATATTTAGTGATTCCCTTTATCACAAATGGTGGTTTTCATTGTAATAGCTTAACAGTATAACGTATTTTTGTTACGATGCGTATTTAGTTTATAACATGGAATTAAATATAATAAATTTATTATGAAAGTTATCTCGTTTAATATTAATGGCCTTCGTGCTAGAATTCACCAGTTAGCCGCAATTATTGAGACTCACCAACCAGATATTATTGCTTTACAAGAAACTAAAGTTCATAACGATCAGTTTCCTATTGGCGAATTAGCACAGTTTGGTTATCACTTACATTATCACGGACAAAAGGGCTATTATGGGGTGGCGTTATTAACCAAGGAACAACCTTTGTCTGTACAATGTGGCTTTCCAAACGATAGTGAGGATGCTCAATGTCGTTTGATTATAGCTGAGTTACCAACCAATCAAGGCAATTTAACGGTAATCAATGGTTATTTCCCTCAAGGTGAAAGTTTACACCATGAAATCAAATACCCGGCTAAACGTAAATTTTACAAGGGCTTAATACAGTATTTACAAGCTCATCAATTAAATAATCAACTAACTTTAATTGTGGGTGATATGAATATTTGCCCAACCGATTTAGATATTGGCATTTCAGAAGATAGCCGTAAACGATGGCTTCGTACGGGAAAATGTTCATTTTTACCGGAAGAACGAAAATGGATAAACAACTTAATGTCTCTTGGTTTTATTGATACTTACCGCAATGCTCACCCAACTGAACTTGAGTATTCTTGGTTTGATTATCGTACTAAAGGCTTTGAAATCCATAATGGATTAAGAATTGATTTAATATTAGCTAGTCAAAAAATGATGACTTATTGCAAACAAACGGGTATTGATTATGATATTCGTGCAATGATAAAACCATCTGATCATGCACCTATTTGGGCTCAATTTGATTTAGTATAAACCTTTATAGTTATAATAAGGATAATAGCATGCAAAGCAATTCAATTTTATCAGTGAAAGATCTTAATCAAATGGTTAAAGAATTGCTTTGTGATGCTATTGGCCAGATCTGGTTAATAGGTGAAATATCAAACTTTTCACGTCCATCATCAGGTCATTGGTATTTTTCATTAAAAGACGATAGTGCACAAGTACGCTGTGCTATGTTTCGCAATAGCAATTTTCGTGCGGGTTTTACCCCACAAAATGGGCAACAAGTTTTAGTTAGGGCCACAGTGACACTATATGAGGCACGTGGGGAATACCAACTGGTTATTGATAAAATCCAAGCAGCAGGTACGGGATTATTACAGCAAAAGTTTGAGCAACTAAAACAAAAGCTGTCTGAGGAAGGTTTATTTGATTCTACCAATAAACAGCCATTACCAGAAAACATTCGCACAGTTGGAATTATCACTTCATCAACGGGTGCGGCATTGCATGATATTTGTCAGATATTAAAACGCCGAGATCCAAGTTTGCATTTAATTATTTACCCAACACAAGTTCAGGGCAATGAAGCGGCAGGGCAAATCGCTAACATGATTCATATTGCCAACATTCGTCAAGAATGTGATGTATTAATTGTTGGACGAGGTGGAGGCTCGCTTGAAGACTTATGGTCATTTAATGAAGAAGTGGTAGCCAGAGCTATTTTTGCTAGTCAAATACCTATTGTGAGTGCCGTTGGGCATGAGATTGATTTTACGATTGCCGATTTTGTGGCTGATGTTAGAGCGGCAACCCCATCTGCAGCAGCCGAGCTTGTTAGTCGAGACAGTTTACAACAAGTAAAGCGTTTACAAGTTCAACAGCAACATTTATCCATGGCAATGGATTATTATTTAATACAGTGCCGAGAAAAACTCAATAAATGGCAACATCAATTACAGACTCAACATCCACAAACAAAACTAGAAAAACAATTAAATCAACTTTTAGCTTATCGCCATTCATTATCTGAAAATATTCAGCAATATTTGCTCAGACTATCAAATCGCCATAATTCACTCGATAAAAGACTATTACGAGTATCTCCACAAAATAATATTACCTATTTAGGGCAATTTACTTGGCAAAAACAACAGCAATTAATTAGTTTAATTAAACAAAAGTTAACAAAATCACAACATCAATTTGCTTTACAAACCTCTCAACTTAACAACGTTAGTCCGCTAGCTACTCTCGAACGAGGTTATTCAGTTACCACCGACCAAAACAACACAGTAGTTCGTCGCTCTAAACAAGTCACGGTGGGTGACATTATCGTAACAAAGCTGAAAAAAGGTAAACTTGTTAGCCAAATTACTGAAATAAATAAATAACGTGAAGTTTATTTCTAATAATGTAGAAAATAATCAAATCATTTACAATAATAAATAAACAGACATTACTATAAAAACAATCAAATTCTAGAACAAATTGCAGGCTATTGACTAAAAAATTATTAAAATTTATCTCATTTCAAATGAGAAAATTATTTTGCAAATCAACCTCTACAAGGCATAATAAACCAAATATATTGGAATTTGATTATTACAGAGTAATAAATCATAAGGAGTTATAATGAAAAAAGTTAGCCTAATAGTAATGTTAATTTCTTGCGCATTATCATTACAAGGTTGTGTTGCTGCCGTGATTGGTGTTGGAGCTGGTGCGACAGCAAAAGTTGCAACCGATCCTCGTACTGCGGGTACTCAAGTTGATGATACAACACTTAGTTCACGCATGAGCATGAAAATAAAAAATAATGGACCATTTTTTATTGGTTCTCGTATCGTTACTAGTGCTTATGGTGGTAATATTCTGTTAACTGGACAAGCAAATAATGAACAAGTTGAAAAAGCAGAAAGTCTTGCTTACCAAGTTGAAGGGGTAAAAAAAGTCTATAACCAAATTCGTATTGGAGAGCCTGTTGGTGCAGGGACTATTACCAATGATACTTGGATAACGACTCAAGTTAAATCTCAGTTAGTTTTAGATGCCAAAACAAAAGCTCGCAAGATTAAAGTAGTAACTGAAAACGGCGAAGTTTTCTTAATTGGTATTGTTACATCAGAAGAAGGTAAAGTAGCCGCCGAAATTGCAAGTAAAGTCCGTGGTGTAAAAAAAGTTATCACACTATATACATATACTGAAGATTAAATAGTGACTATATAAAAGACAGGGGGCAAATAGCCCCTTTTTTATACAACTGATTTAATACGCTCAATTAATTTAGTAAGCCCTTGCAAACGAGATTGGCTTAACTCATCAGCAATTTTCAATTGGCTTAATAAGGATTGAAAATCGAGCGTTGCAATTTCTTGCGCTGTTTTATTATTAGCAAAAATAATTAAGATTGCCAATAATCCTTTCACTATTCGCCCCTCACTATCGCCACTAAAAACATAGGTGTGATCTGTCTGTTTTTGATAAGTCAACCAAACACGGTTTTCGCAACCATTGACTTGATTTTGTGCTGTCTTTTGTTCATCAGGAAAATCAGGTAATTGCTTTGCTAACATCACTAACTGTCGATAACGATCTTGCCAATTATGTTGCTTTGCAAATAATTCGGTTAAGCTTTGCTGTGATAGCATAATATTGACCTATTTACGGTTAATTGCTTGTAAAAAAGTTTCCGGTAACTATACGTTTTAGTATAAAATCACACTAATAATTCAATTGCATTTTGTAATACTGAAATAAATTTATCCACATCTTGCTGATTATTATATGGCATCAATGAAATACGAACTGCACCGTGACATTCTAATTTATTCATTAAAGGCTGGGCACAAAGCTCACCAGTACGGATGGCAATATTTTGTTCACTTAACAAAATAGCAATATCATTATGATGAATATTATTAATATTAAAAGTGATTATCGGGCTATCATCCACACTATAAAATTGAATATCGGCAAATTGGTTTAGTTGTGATTTTGCGTAACAAGCTAGCTGTTTTGTGTAGTTTTCAGCTTGCTTATTATCCCAACTTTTTAACCACTCAAGTACGGCATTAAAACCAACAATACCGGCAATATTAGGTGTACCAGCTTCAAATTTATAAGGAAGATCTTCTTGAATAAAATCATCAAACGAAGCGATTTTTAGCATTTTACCGCCACCATGCCAAACCGACATTAGCTCAAGTAATGCCTTTTTACCATATAAAACGCCAAGCCCCGTTGGACCATACAATTTATGGGTAGAAAAGGCATAAAAATCGATATCTAACTGGTTAACATTAATTGCATGATGAACAACACCTTGCGCACCATCCACCACTAAAACCGCATCATATTGATGAACAATATTACTTATTGTAGCTAAATCAGGACAAAATCCAGTTACGTTTGACATTTGAGTCACTGCAACAATCTTGGTCTTAGCTGACATTAACGACAATAACTCATTAACATCCGACGACCACTTAACGACTTTAGCTCCCGTTTGCTTAGCCACAATCAACCAAGGTAACAAATTACTATGATGCTCTAATTCACTCACAATAATTTCATCATCAGGTTGTAACAACGATCGAGCATAGCTCTGCGCAATTAAGTTAATTGACTCGGTTGCACCTCGTGTCCAGATAATTTCAGCACTACTATTAGCGTGAACCAAATCGGCAACATTTTGTCTTGCCTTATCAATTGTTGCAGTTACTTGCAATGCATCTTGGTGTAAACTACGTTTTGCAGTAGCAGTATTCTGGGCATAATAGGCAAGTGTCGCATCAATCATTGCTAGCGGTTTAAGTGCTGTTGCTGCCGAATCAAGATATACGCTTTCACTATTAAGTGCAGGAAAATTTGCCCGAAACTGTTCAGGCAGAAAATGCTTATTGGGTAAGTTCAAGTCCGGCAATCCCATTCCAGTAACCATTACAATCTCGGTTATGTTCAATTTGCAGTGGATTTAATCCATCTTCGTTAGCTTTAAACTGCTTAATAATATCAAGTGTTTCAATACCAAGTGGTGAAATTCTAACGATATCAACCAATCCTTTCATCTCTTTTAGATTATTTCCCAAATTGTAACAATAACCGCTTTGAGTCTGAATGCCGTTTAACACAAATACTTTCTGTTGTTCTTGTGAAAACACCTCACGTCCAACAGGATACTTAATACAACAAGTTTCGCATTTATCTTTAGGCTTATCTTCCGATCTTGCGGTAAAACAGCGAGCTGAATAAGCTAAAGGTAAATAACCATAACTAAACACTTCAACTTCAAAATTTCGTGCGATATTTAAACTCTCAAACTGTTTAAGCACATTACTCAACCAATCACGAGAAAGCTCAACCGGCATACACCAGCGAACCATACCTTGTTTTTGTAATAATTTTAAAGTTAAAGCGTTATAACAGTTAATAGCCGGACCTGCAACAAAGGGTAATTTATGCTCATGCGCAACATTAATGGCAGCTAAATCGTTTGCTTCGACTAAAAACTCCCCATTATTAACCAATTGGCGTAAGTCATTTAATTCTGATGGTGCTTCAAGTAAAGCTAATGTAGAAAGCACTACCTGTTTACCGGATTTAGCAATCTCTTTTGCTAATTCAATCCAGTTTGGTACTTTCATTTCACGGCGCTTGGTACAAACCGTTTCGCCCATATAAATAATATCCGCTTGACTCTCTTTGGCGGCATAATAAAAAGCTTCTGTTTCAGTTTTAGGCCAATAATAAAGTACTGGTCCTAATGCGTATTTCATGGTTTTGCTCACTATATTTATGTTAGATCTTTCTCAATGATTTACGTTGATGCTGTTAGCACATTACCTATTGCTAACTCACACCTTATTGCCATTTACGGTGATAAGCGCCTAATGTTGTTTGTGTCCCTTCTGACACCGAACCAAGCGTATCGATCCAGCGTTGTTCGGCTTGGAAAGATTGCGGATTAGCCTTATAGCGATCGATAGCCTGTCTCCATACTTTTGTCACTTGCTCGACATAAGCTGGGCTACGCTGACGACCTTCTATTTTGACCGATGCGATATTAGCAGCAAACAGTTCAGGCAATAGCTCAATGGTATTTAAACTTGTTGGCTCCTCGATAGGATGATAAAGCTCCTGACCAACAAAATAACGACCTTTACATAGCGTTGGATAACCTGCGTTCTCGCCTTTCTTGTGGCAATCAATTAACACATTATTCAGTCTTGATTCCAGTCCTTTCTCAGTTTCTTCCCAACGAACAAATTTGGCAGGCGAACAAGCGCCAACGGTATTAGGGGATTCGCCAGTTAAGTAAGATGACAAATAACATCGACCTTCCGCCATAATACACAAACTACCAAAAGCAAACACTTCAAGCGGAACTGGCGAAACTTGTGATAACTGTTTAACTTGATGCATCGAAAGTACGCGTGGCAAAACAATGCGATGTACCTGAAAATTATTATAGTAAAACTTAATCGACTCCTCATTGGTCGACGACGCTTGTACAGAAACATGACGCTCAAGATTAGGGTGTTTTTCAGCCGCATAATCAAGCATAGCAAGATCGGCAATAATTAAAGCATCAGCACCAATATTAGCCGCAGTATCAACCGCATATTGCCAACGCTGAAAATTTTCTGGATGGGCAAAAGTATTAATAGCAATATGCAATTTTTTGCCGTGTTTGTGTACATAATCTGAAGCTTCAATCAATCGCTTTTCATTAAAATTTAAACCAGCAAAATGACGGGCATTGGTATCGTCTTTCAAACCAATATAAACAGCATCAGCGCCATTATCAATGGCCACTTTTAATGATGGTAAAGATCCCGCTGGACAAAGAAGTTCCATAATTATTCCTAACTCAATTTTTATAGTTTATACGCTCTGTATTATGCAATAATTCCGAGTGTAATGCGAATAGAAAGCGGTGACGTTTGCCAAAAAAGAGCAAAATATTGAATTACTGTATCAACAGTAATCCTTACGTCATTTACATTAATTTAATAAATGACAGTAACACCCCTGCGTTATTATATACAAAGTTCTTTTCACAACAGTTTGATTTAAATACTAATGCTAGAATTTGATTGATTAATTCTTACTATTAAAATAAGACAAAATATAGTTAAACGCATACTGATGTGGTTTTGAATAACGTTCTTTTGAGGGAAGACACAATAATACCTTCCAATCAATGGGATCGTCAAAATGGCGTTCAACAATATTATGATTAGAATAAATATCTAAAATAGGTGATGGGGAATGCTCAAGAATTTAGAATTTGCGGCCAGAAACAGTAAAAACTTAAATAAAATCAACACTCTACCGGAGCGATTTTAGGCCTTTAAAAAGCACCTACTCCACCAGTCCCAAAAACTACCCAACCGCTACGCCCGTGAAAACGCCACTCCCCAAAAAAGCCAAAGCAACCCCACACTCACCGCTAACAAATCTTTACAATAAATCAACAAAAAAAGTGGCGCATTATTTATCATCAAGTTATAATTTTTAAGCTTATTCAGGCAAGGAATCGCTCATCAATTAAGAGAACGGATATAAAAATCGAGAAAAAACAAGAAATTACTTGACAAGGAAATAAAAATGCATTACCATGGTTGGCATCTGGCATCTGGCATCTGGCCTGCCAAACTTATGCCCTAAATCTTATTGATTCGCACAGTGGTCAAAATAGAGCGCCACAGTTATTTTCATCATCGAAGTCATTTTGCGTAGCGAAATCGACGCCGTCATCGGGGTCTTTACCGCCGATATCCAAGAGGTTATCCAAACCGCCATTATTATCTAAATCGGCATTGTTCTTTGCGCCATTGTTGTTATTGTCATATACGCAGGGGGTACAGGCGTTAACGGCACAGACATCAAGGGAAATAGAGGGTAGTGCGCCATATTTAACATTTGATGGTGGGCGGACTAAGGTAACTGATACAAATAATTTATTATATATAGAATTGCCGGATGGAAGAAATATCACACCTTCAACTAACACGTCGAGTTCAACAAACCCGATAATGTTACCTAGTGGAAATTTTACATTTAATGATATTCATATGGTAATACCGTCGGGTACAACCTCGACTAGTTTAAATAGTCTAATTAGCCAAGGGAAATGGGGAGACGATGATGGAGACGGACAGGGAGCAGGAGGAGTAACGGCATCAGGGAGTATATCGTTAGTAATAAAGGATAGGGATGGCGCTACGGTTAGTCGTAATGATACATTAAGTATATGTAATGCTCCCTATAAGGTCACTTTAGATAGTACAGAAGGCACTTTAGAGACTCGTTATGGTATGCCAAGAAGTAGTCTATTTCACAGTGGGACGGTGGATTATTATATCACGACGCCACAACCTGTTATTTGTTCGGTCAGGCCGAATTTGTTGTTGGGTGGTACAAGTGACATCCCTTCTCATGATAACCCACGCTATGCAGGCCCAGCTAACATATGGAGTTCTACAAAGGGCTTTTTAGTTCAGTCAACGAACCCATCATCTTACGAATTAAACTTTCCAACTACAGGTGCTGATGGATTGTATTTTGATTTGCTTATAGGTGGGGTGGATGGAAGTCAGTTGACATGGTCTCCGGTCACGCATGGTGGAATAACGGCTACGGTGACAAGTGTAGCAGCTAATGATAGTTGGATTCCTGGTGTTGATAGAGGAAAAGTTGTCGCACGGGTAACGTTGAGTGGTCCTAGGGCTGATAGTACTCAGTTAAATTCAAGTAATCCAAGTCCACTTACAAGTCCATCTTTGCCACAGGACTTTGAGTTGGTCGGTAGTGATGGTCGGGGTAATGAGGTTCGTTATGGATTTGTGTTGAGGCAGTGGTTCGTCAATCGGGGGCTTCAAACCGCTAGCGCTTCTAATCAAACAGCATGGTGTAATAGTTTGGGTTATCGTATGCCACGGGTAAGGGATTTAACCAACGCGGTTTGTTCTGGTTGGAATTCAGGACGTTATTGTCGAGGTACAGTAGGCGCCACGCCGTCTTCTGGTAATAATGTTTTCAGGCGTCACATAGGTGCTGGATTTTTCACGGAGTGGGGCTACATGTCCAACTACGCTGATGTGGGCTTCGTCAGCTTCAACTATTGGACGAGCGACGTAGTAGGTGGAAATGGGGTCTATGTCTACACGTACGATGGCTCTGTCTTTACCGACAATGTTTCCTACAGCGGTTATGCTGTTTGCACCGCACCTTAGCTTTTATTTCTTAGTCCTTAATCCTTGGGTCGTAGGGGGGTTATGGTGCCTGAGGGGACAAAATAAAGCTCCCGCGTAAGTTGGGGCTTTGAGCAGGCAAGGTCTGCGGACTCAGCGGTTTCATGACTTAAATTCACAAATAATAAACATACGATAGTTTTATTAGGGTATAAAAGGGAAATATTAAATGATGAGCCGAATAATGATTATCGTTAAAGCAGGCTTTATGTAATAGATATATTTTGAGTAATAAAATAAAAAAGGTGCATAAAGCACCTTTTTATTGTGGTAAGTCGATTACTTAATAACTTTAGCAACAACACCTGCACCAACAGTACGACCACCTTCACGAATCGCAAAACGTAAGCCGTCTGCCATTGCGATTGGGTGAATTAATGATACTGTCATTTTGATGTTATCACCAGGCATTACCATTTCTACGCCTTCTGGTAATTCGATAGTACCAGTTACGTCAGTTGTACGGAAGTAGAACTGTGGACGGTAACCTTTGAAGAATGGAGTGTGACGACCACCTTCATCTTTGCTTAAGATATACACTTCTGATTCGAAATCAGTATGTGGTGTGATTGAACCTGGTTTTGCAAGTACTTGACCACGTTCGATTTCTTCACGTTTTGTACCTCGTAGTAATACACCAACGTTTTCACCTGCACGGCCTTCGTCAAGTAATTTACGGAACATTTCAACACCAGTACAAGTTGTTTTAGCAGTTGGTTTGATACCAACAATTTCAACTTCTTCACCAACTTTGATTACACCGCGTTCAACACGACCAGTTACTACTGTACCACGTCCTGAAATTGAGAATACGTCTTCAATTGGTAATAGGAATGGTTTGTCGATATCACGCTCTGGTTCTGGAATGTAGCTATCTAATGCTTCTGCTAATTCAACAATTTTGTCTTCCCATGCTGCATCGCCTTCTAACGCTTTAAGCGCAGAACCACGAATTACTGGTGTATCATCACCAGGGAAATCATATTGAGATAGAAGTTCACGTACTTCCATTTCAACTAATTCTAATAACTCTTCGTCATCAACCATATCACATTTATTTAAGAATACGATGATGTAAGGAACACCTACTTGACGACCTAAAAGGATGTGTTCACGAGTTTGTGGCATAGGACCATCTGT
>NZ_LZHA01000089.1:0-652 GCF_001690335.1 Gilliamella sp. Gris1-4
ACTAATAGATGTTGTACCCGACGGCAATACCGTATGAATATCATTAAATGTATAATTTCCACTTGGTAACATTATCGGATTTGTAACACTTGATGTGTTTGTTGACTGAGTGATACGTCTTCCATCTGGCAACTCGATTGCCAAAAATGTGTCTGTATCGGTTGCCTTGGTTCGACCACCGTCAAATGTTAAATACGGCGCACTTCCGTGAATAGTATTGGCTGTATTTACCGTTAACGCCTCTGTATCCTGCGTATATGACAATAACAACAACGGCGTAAAGAACAATGCCGATTTTGATAACAATGAAGGCCTAAACAATAACCGTAGCTTGAATAGTAATGCCGGTTTGGATAACAATGGCGGTTTTAATAACCACTTGGATATCGACGATAATTTTGCCGAAGATTTTGCCGATGACGGCGTCGATTCCGCTACGCGAAATGACTTCGATGATGAAAATAACTGTGGCGCCCTACTTTGGCTACCGTGCGAATCAATAAGATTTAGGGCATAGGTTTGGCAGGCCAGATGCCAGATGCCAGATGCCAGATGCCAGATGCCAGATGCCAGATGCCAGATGCCAGATGCCAGATGCCAGATGCCAGATGCCAGATGCCAGATGCCAGATGCCAGATGCCAGATGCCAGAT
>NZ_LZHA01000090.1:0-16924 GCF_001690335.1 Gilliamella sp. Gris1-4
TTTTTAGACCACAAATTAAATCGCCTATAGACAGTGCTCCATTCACCAAACTCTTCTGGCAAATCTCGCCAAGGAATACCGGTTCTCATTCGGAAAAGGATCCCTTCAAACGTCATCCGATGCTCGGATTTATTATAAACTCGGCCGGTATTTTTCATTATTTGTAGTAGCTTTTCCCACCGTTTATCTGTTAGCATTGTTCTTGGCATGATGAATCGAGTTATGGTTGTTTTTGGCTGAATTATTATAACTCACATCATGCCGTCTAAAAAATAATCATGAAAGATCAACACGCCCTAATGATAATCTCTTCAATCTTCCCACTTTGAATAAGCTGTAATATCTTATCTGGTAGTTCAGATACACTTTGATCCCAATTTTCATCTGTGCTAGCAATAGCTACCATATTTTTACTAAGTAATTTGTTTTTATCTGTATTTGCATCATCTAGTATGCGGTTAGCAAATATGTTATTGTAATTGAAAAGGGTTTTAAAAGTTGATAGATCCAGATGATGAATATTATTATAAGCGCTATCAGAGTAAAACGTTTTTTCTTTTAATGAGTCTTTATAAATTAGTGATAAAACTTTATTAATATTGTTTCTCTTGCCTTTTTCTACTTTATCTTCTTCATGCTTATTATATTTTCTAACTCGAGATGAAAGTTTATCATATTGATTTTCTAAAGATTTTTTAAATAAATCGCGATCAATAGAGTATTCATATATAAAGTAAAAACTCTGATTTTTGGGGCTTAAATCCATTAAGTAATCTGCAAAATTACGAATATCATCTGTGATGCTATAATCAATCTGTATTTTAATATATATGGAAGGGTTTGTTATTTGGGCTTGCTCAGTTAAGGAGTCGGGGAAAATAAGTTTATCAATTTCTGCTAGATGTTCTTCTTTGTTTATTGTTTTTTCAAAAATCTTAATTATTAATGAAAATATTTGTGTTTGCCAATTTACGCAATCACGGATAGATAAGTCGTTATAACTGATTTTTCCATTACCAAATACCTTGTTAAACAACTCAACTAATGATGTTTTTCCACAGTTATTAGCACCAGCTATAATAGTAGCATCATTATCTGTATCGATCTCAATATCTTTTAGTTGGCGATATCCTAACACTTTTATTTTTTTTAGTTTCATTAAACTCTACCCCTATTGAATATACACACTCTGTTGATTAAATATGATAATATAGTCAACGACTCCAATAGTACAATAAGCTTTCTAATTTCCTTTAATATAATATCTAAAACTATTAATAATGTGTAGACATTCCAAGCGTTGTTTTACAGTAATTTGAGAAGCTACTGTAATGAATATACATAAAAAACAAAACTAACGCCTTATTACAGACAAGAGATATGGCGCTTATATCATAAAGAAAAAATAACGGTCACTGATTTGGTAAAACGCTTTATGGTTAGTCAGCCTACCATTTATAATGTACTAAAGAAAGCCCGATTGAAGTTTTTTGTTCCTTTAACCAGTAAGAATGAACGTTATAAAACCATTCGTTATTGAATTAAACGTCTGGTTAAAGTCGAAAAAATCGATTGAAGATAAATTAAGACGGCAAGCTAAACGCTATAACAAAACCTATCCGCGTGAAATTCTATACGTTGATACCAAATGTTTACCTTTACTTAAAAATGAAACGAAACAGCAAACTAGAGAATGTTTATTTGTCGGTATTGATGATTTTTCACGTGAGCTTTATGCGGGTATTTACCCCGATAAATCCCAATTTAGCTCAGCACAATTTTTACAAAACGATGTGTTAGCCCAATGTCCTTATACTATTGAATGTGTTTATTCCGATAATGGACGTGAATATCAAGGCACCAGCGAACACTTATTTGTTAAAACGTGTAATAACCATCGTATTAATCAAAAATTCATCCCTCCGCCTTGCCCACAAACGAATGGAAAAACCGAAAAGAGTGATACTAACTTTAAATTGAGATATGGCATAATCAGCAAATATTTAGCGATTCAAAAGATAGAAAATAAAAACTTAAACGCTTTATTAATTTTTATAATACCGTTAAACCGCATAAAGCGATTTCAGGGAAAACGCCTTATGAGTTTTTAGAAGATTATTTTAACCATGAAGTGTAAACAACTCAGCGTTTTCCTACATATAACTAATTGGTTTTGGTATCTTATATCAAAACCAATTATAGGTTTTCACATTTAATCCAGCCAAATTTACTCCACGGTAACCGATTTTGCTAAATTACGAGGCTGATCGACATCGGTTCCTTTGATCAAAGCAACATGATACGCAAGTAGTTGTGTAGGTACTGTGTAATATATTGGTGCAGTAAGTTCTTCAATATGGGGTAGGTTTATAATGTGCATGGTGTCATCACTAACAAATTCCGAATCTTCTTGGGCAAAAACATACAGTTGACCGCCACGCGCTCGAACTTCTTCTATATTAGATTTTAATTTTTCTAGCATTTCGTTGGTTGGTGCCATAACAATCACTGGCATATCAGCATCAATTAATGCAAGTGGACCATGTTTGAGTTCACCAGCAGCATAGGCTTCAGCGTGAATATAAGATATTTCTTTGAGCTTTAGCGAAGCTTCCATAGCGATTGGATACTCATCACCTCGACCTAAGAATAGCGCATGATGTTTATCCACAAAATGACTAGCTAGTTTTTTTATTTGAGGTTCTGCTGTTAGCACCTGTTCAATGCGGTTTGGTAGGACTTGTAGTGCATGCACAATAGCCTGCTCAGTACTTTCAGCAATATTATTTATGCGTCCTAATTTAGCAACTAGTAGCAATAAAACCGTTAATTGTGTGGTAAAGGCTTTAGTTGACGCAACACCGATTTCAACCCCCGCCTTGGTTAATAGAACTAAATCTGCTTCGCGCACGAGTGTTGAGGCTGCCACATTACAGATAGCAAGGGTGCTTAGGTAATTATTTTCTTTGGCTAATCGCAATGCAGCGAGTGTGTCAGCCGTTTCCCCAGATTGTGAAAGGGTGATAAATAAGCTATTTTTGCGACGAGCTGGATTTCGATAACGGAATTCTGATGCAATCTCGACATCACAAGGAATTCCTGCTAAAGCTTCAAACCAATAACGTGCAACCATACCTGCATTATAAGCAGTACCACAGGCAACAATTTGAACATGCTCAACCTGTTTAAGGATGGCTTTGGCTTCATCACCAAGTTCGGACAAATCAACTTTACCATGTACCATGCGGCCTTCAAGCGTATTTTTTATTGCATTAGGTTGTTCGTAGATCTCTTTTTGCATGTAATGGCTGTAGCCTGCTTTACTACCCGCATCATACTTTGCATCAGATTCTAAACATGGTCTTGCTACTTCTTGATGATTTTTGTCTAAGATTGTTACTTTTCGGTGAGTGATAAGTGCGATATCACCTTCTTCCAAATAGATAAATTGGCGAGTGACGGGTAATAGTGCTAATTGATCGGATGCGATAAAGTTCTCACCTACACCACAACCTATAACTAAAGGACTGCCTGAACGTGCCGCAACAAGTATATCTGGATTGCGAGTGTCCATAATGACTGTACCGTAAGCCCCTCGTAGTTGCGGAATAGCTTTTTGTACAGCGTCAAATAAGGAACAATCTTCTGTTGATATAATGTTATGAATTAAGTGAGCAATAACTTCAGTATCCGTTTCTGAACGAAATTGATAACCTTTGGCGATCAGCTTTTCACGTAGTGGTTCAAAATTTTCGATAATTCCATTATGCACAACGGCAATAAAACCAGATACATGTGGATGAGCATTGTGTTCAGCTGGTTCACCATGAGTTGCCCAGCGAGTATGAGCAATTCCTGTAGATCCTTCTAGTGGATGCTGTTCAATGGCATCTTTAAGTGCTTGTACTTTGCCAACACGGCGAACGCGTTGTAATTCACCTTGTGATGAAATAATAGCCAGTCCTGCCGAGTCATAACCACGATATTCTAATCGTTTTAAACCTTCTAATAATATTTCAGCAACATCACGTTTGGCGATAGCACCTACAATTCCACACATATCTTATTCCTCGTTAGTTAGCTTTGTTGGTCGTTTCCAACCAGCAAGTTGTTTTTGTTTTACTCGGCTTACGACCAATTCGTTCTCATTCACATTATTGGTAACCGTTGTCCCTGCTGCAATAGTTGCCCCTTTACCCACTTTTACAGGTGCAATTAATTGCGTATCAGAACCGACAAACACATCATCTTCAATAATAGTTTTAAATTTATTTGCACCGTCATAATTACAGGTGATGGTGCCTGCACCTATGTTGACGTTACTACCAATTTCGCTATCGCCAAGATAGCTTAAGTGTCCGGCTTTGCTTGCTTGGCCTAGATGTGCTTTTTTTAATTCAACAAAGTTGCCAACATGGGCTTGTTCATCAAGCTGTGAACCAGGTCGTAGACGGGCGAAAGGTCCGATAGTGCACTGTTTAGCGATAGTTGAATCTTCAATAATGCTATACGGACTGATTGTTGAATTGTCATCAATTGAGCAATTTCTTAAGACACAGCCTGCACCAATAAATACGTTATTGCCTAGTTTGACATTTCCTTCAATAATTACATTACAATCAATCGTAACATCTTTACCATGCGATAGTGTGCCTCGTAAGTCAAAGCGATTTGGATCAAGCAGTGTTACACCAGCTAGTAATAAATTTTGAGCTTGCAGATGTTGATATTGTCTTTCTAACATTGCCAATTGTAGGCGATTATTAACACCTTCAACTTCAAATTGTTGAACTGGGTGCGAGGTTAAGATTTTATAACCATCTTGGTAAGCAAAAGCAATAATATCGGTTAAGTAGAACTCTTTTTGCGCATTATTATTGGTTAAACGTAGTAACCAACTTTTCAATAATTTTCCGTTAACTAGCATTATGCCAGTGTTAATTTCATTGATTTTTTGTTGTTCTGGTGTAGCATCTTTTTGTTCAATAATAGCAACAACTTTGCCATTTTTGCGTTCTATTCGACCATAACCTGTTGGATCTTCAAGAATAACAGTTAATAAAGCGATGCCTTGCTGGGGTTTACTGGCAATTAAAGTTTGTAGTGTTTGAACCGATATAAGGGGCGTGTCGCCATATAAAATTAAGATATCTTCGTCATCTTGAATGTAAGGGATAGCTTGTTGCACAGCATGACCAGTACCTAGTTGTTCAGCTTGATATACCAGTTGCACATGTTGCTCTTTAAGCGCATCTTTAAGCTGTTGTTTGCCATGTCCATAAACAATATTGATGCGATTTGTATTAAGTTGTTGAACTGTATCAATCACATGTTGTAACATCGGCTTGGCGCCAATTTTATGTAAAACTTTAGGTAGGTTGGAATGCATCCGTGTGCCTTTTCCTGCCGCCAAAATAATTGCACTTAGCTTTGGTGGTGAAATTGCCATAATTGGTTCCGATCTGGTTGAATTAGCGTAACACTATAATCAAAATTTTTAATGAAATCATCCCCAATCTTTTAATTTTTATCATAAAAAAAGTAAAATTGATATTTACCAAAGAGTTTAACAAAAGAGGCAGCAAGTTATGAATTCCGCTATAAAAGTTTTATTACTCTATACCACACATGAAAAACAGACATTTAAGATTATGCAACGTATAAAAACACGACTTAATGGTCGATGTGATTGTGATGTTATTGAACTGTTACCTGATACTAAAATCGATTTGACGCAATACCAAGCAGCCTTATTGGGAAGTTCGATTCGTTATGGATTTTATAGCAAAGTGATGAAAGTATTTATCGATAAGAATTATCAGCAGTTAAATAGTATAAAGTCTGGATTTTTTGGGGTAAATATGGTTGCGAGGAAACCCAATAAAAATACACCAGAAACAAATTTATATACCAAAAAGTTTTTAGCTAAAATAGCATGGAAACCAGCTTTTATTGCTGTTTTTGCTGGCGCGCTTTATTATCCTCAATATAATTGGTTTGATCGCAATATGATCCGCTTTATTATGTGGTTAGGGAAAGGTGACACTGATGTAACAAAACCGGTTATTGAATATACAGATTGGGCAAAGGTAGATGAATTTGCTGAACAGTTTTATACTTAAACGTATAGTTACCGGAAACTTTTTTACAAAAACTTGATATTTTTCTAAAGATATCAAGTGTTCAACTTCTTTTAAAGAAACTTTGTGATATAGATCAACATTTCGGCTAAAAAGGTGTACAATACTGCGCCTATAGAATCTGTCTCCTAATTGGAATTTTAATTGTGATTGAAAATTTAAGAAATATTGCCATTATTGCTCACGTTGACCATGGTAAAACAACATTGGTTGATAAGTTATTAAAACAGTCAGGTACGCTAGATAATCTACGTGGTGACGATAACGAACGCATCATGGACTCTAATGCGCTCGAAAAAGAGCGTGGTATTACCATTTTAGCTAAAAATACCGCTATTGATTGGAATGGTTACCGAATTAATATCGTTGATACCCCAGGACATGCTGATTTTGGTGGTGAAGTTGAACGTGTTATGTCTATGGTTGATTCTGTATTATTGCTCGTTGATGCAATGGATGGACCAATGCCTCAAACACGTTTTGTAACGCAAAAAGCATTTGCTTATGGTTTAAAACCGATTGTGGTTATCAATAAAGTAGACCGACCAGGAGCTCGCCCTGATTGGGTGGTTGACCAAGTGTTTGATCTGTTTGTTAATTTAGGAGCTACTGATGAACAGCTAGATTTCCCTATTGTTTATGCTTCTGCATTAATGGGTATTGCGGGCTTAGATCATGAAAATATGGCTGAAGATATGACGCCACTATTTGAAGCGATTGTTAAACATGTTGAACCACCAAAAGTGGATTTAGATGGTCCATTCCAAATGCAAATTTCTCAACTTGATTATAATAATTATGTTGGCGTTATTGGTATTGGTCGTATTAAACGTGGTCGTGTTAAACCAAATCAACAAGTGACTATAGTTGATAGTGAAGGTAACAAACGTACAGGTAAAGTAGGGCAAGTGCTAGGTCATTTAGGGCTGCAACGTTATGAAGCTGAAGTTGCCGAAGCTGGTGATATTATTGCATTAACTGGTCTTGGTGAACTCGGTATCTCTGACACGATTTGTGATAACAGTTGCGTTGAAGCTCTGCCGGCATTAACTGTAGATGAACCAACAGTAACTATGTTCTTTAATGTTAATAGCTCACCATTTGCTGGTAAAGAAGGTAAATATGTAACATCTCGACAAATTCTTGAGCGTTTAAATAAAGAGCTTGTACATAATGTTGCGTTGCGCGTTGAAGAAACTCCAGATCCAGATGCTTTTAGAGTATCGGGTCGTGGTGAATTGCATTTATCAGTACTAATTGAAAATATGCGCCGTGAAGGTTATGAGTTAGGTGTTTCTCGCCCTAAGGTTATTTTTAGAGAAATTGACGGTAAAAAACAAGAACCATTTGAACAAGTTACGCTTGATATTGAAGAACAGCATCAAGGTTCAGTAATGGAAGCCCTTGGTTTACGTAAAGGTGATCTAACAAACATGTTACCAGATGGTAAAGGTCGCGTACGTTTAGATTACGTAATTCCAAGTCGTGGACTTATCGGTTTCAGAACTGAATTTATGACTATGACTTCAGGTACAGGTTTACTTTATTCTACATTTAGTCATTATGATGATATTCGCCCAGGCGAAATTGGTCAGCGTAATAATGGCGTAATGATTTCTAACGGTACAGGTAAAGCATTGGCTTATGCGTTATATGGTTTACAAGACCGTGGTAAGTTATTCCTAGGTCATGGTGCTGAAGTATATGAAGGGCAAATCATTGGTATACATACTCGTTCAAACGATTTAACTGTTAACTGTTTAACGGGTAAAAAATTGACTAATATGCGAGCATCAGGTACCGACGAAGCAACAACACTTTCACCACCAATTAAAATGTCATTGGAACAAGCGTTAGAGTTTATTGACGATGATGAATTAGTTGAAGTAACACCGTTATCTATCCGTCTTCGTAAACGTCATTTGACGGAAAATGACCGAAAACGTGCATTTAGAAGTGGTAACAAAGACTAATTAATATTAGTCCTATCGTAATATGAAAACCTCGCTATTTAGCGAGGTTTTTTTTTGCTTTTACTCTAGCAATGGCATCGGCGATAGACTGTTTTCGGTCGATCGATGTGCTAGTTTTGTTTGCCATCGGTGTGGTCCGAGGAAACAAAATTGTTGGCGGCACCAATTGGTTGTGATTTAATCGCTGTTGCTTTTTCTCAGTTAGCGCTAACTCTTCTGATTCACTTAATACAGTGCCTAAGGTACTTAATGTAATACAGTCTGTTGGACAGGTATTAATACAATTACTACACGAGGTACATAACTGTGGCAAAATAGTGTGTAATACTTGCTTACTGCCGACAATGGCATCAGTTGGGCAAACACGAATGCATTTGCCACAGCCAATACAGTTTTCTTCGTCAATAAATGCTTTATATTGTTCTTGGGTTTGCATAATCACTTCTTGCATTAACTTAAACCTACAATATTACCATCCTTGTCAATATCAATATGCCTATAAGCAGGATTAGTACCAAGCCCTGGCATGGTCATCACATTTCCAGCGTAAACACGAATAAAGCCAGCCCCTGCTGAAATAGCCAAATGGCTGATATCAACGTCAAAATTAGTTGGTACATTTTTTAAGTTAGCATCGGCACTAATTGACATTGGTGTTTTAGCAATACAAAGAGGCAAATGATCCAGTTTTAATTCTTCGATCTCTTTGATGTTTTCCAGTGCAGTGGCTGATAAATTAGCTTTGTTAGCACCATATTTTTTTACCATGGTTTGAATCTTATCTGCGAGTGGCATATTATCAGGATAAGGCAATTTAATTTCACTTGGCATTTCACACGCTTTAATAACATGTTTTGCTAATTTTTCAGCGCCTTTACCGCCTTGAGTAAAGACTTCACTCACTTCACAGGCAAATGCACCGTGTTCAATCGCATATTTTTGTAAAAACGCTAATTCTTCTTCACTATCGTGTGGAAAGCGATTAATAGCGACAATTACTTGTAATCCATAGCTTTTGGCATTGTTGATATGCCATGCTAAATTGGCAGCACCAATTTTAAGTAATTCAACGTTTGACTCAGAAATTTCTTTTGGAATTGCTTGCCCAGGTTTAATATTATATTTACCACTGTTAGATTTTAAACTACGAACTGTTGCAACAAGAACTACACATGAAGCTTTAATGCCAGCTTGGCGATATTTGATATTAAAGAATTTTTCCATACCCATATCCGAACCAAAGCCCGCTTCAGTCACGACATAATCAGCAAGTTGTAAAGCAATGCGATCGGCAATGACAGATGAGTTACCATGAGCGATATTAGCAAAAGGTCCAGCATGAATAAGTACCGGTGTATTTTCAACGGTTTGCATCAGGTTTGGATTAATCGCATTTTTAAGTAACACAGTCATGGCGCCAGCAACTTCAAGTTGTTCTGCGGTAATGGCTTCGCCTTGCGTATTATAAGCAAGAATAATACGACCAATACGAGCACGCATATCATGTAAATCTGAAGCTAAGGCTAAAATTGCCATGAGTTCTGACGCTGCGGTAATTTCAAATCCATCTTGGCGTGTAACACCATTAACGCCACCACCAACACCGACAGTTATTTTACGAAGCGCACGATCGTTATGATCTATCACTCGCTTCCACACAATGCGATTTACATCAATGTTTAGACGCGGTAAACCTGTTTGTGCAGTAAATTCATCACCTAAACGTTCTTCATGATAAAGCCTTGAATCTAAAGCAGCCGAAGCTAAATCATGTGCGGCAGTAATGGCATGAATGTCACCTGTTAAGTGTAGATTTAATGTTTCCATTGGCAAAACCTCGGCTTTACCACCGCCAGCAGCACCACCTTTAACACCAAATACAGGACCTAAACTTGGTTGACGGATACAAGCGATTGCTGACTTACCAATATAATTTAAGCCCTCACTTAGCCCGATAGTATTAACTGTTTTACCCTCACCAAGTGGCGTCGGCGTGATAGCAGTAACTAATACCAATTTACCGTTAGGTTTGTTTGGTTTGGTTTTAAGAATGGATAGATCAACTTTTGCCACATGCTTGCCGTAAGGCAGGACAAATTCTTCTGGAATGTTGCATTGTTTAGCTATTTCGGTAATTGGATGTAATGGCATATTAATTCTCATCTAACAGTAATTTGGGTTATCAGTATAAATAATTTGATTTGCCGAATAAAGCGACAATTTTATCTTTATCGTTTTTCGGCACAATTCACAATTATCTTGTTATAATTACTAAATCTATTCAATCAACATATATTTCATTAAAGGATAATAATTAAATGAATTGGTTTTCTGAGTATTCACTTTTTTTAGCTGAAACAGCAACAGTTGTTATAGCAATTTTAGCTGTACTTGTTTTTATATTAAGCCAACGCCGTAAATCAGCAACGGTGGCAGGGCGGTTATCGGTTAAAGATATTAGCCAAGAATATGAACAAGTTAAAGACGACATGTTAATGTCAAGCATGGACGAGTTAGAAGCTAAGCTGTTTATGAAAGATCTTAAAAAACAGAAAAAAAATGAGAGAAAGCAAGCGAAATTAGCAGCTAAACAAAAAAAGAAACAAGCTAAAAATCAAGAAAAATCTGCCGAACAAACTTCGTCAGATTCAGATAATGTAGCG
The DNA here is from genome assembly GCF_001690335.1 of Gilliamella sp. Gris1-4. Classification (NCBI taxonomy): domain Bacteria; kingdom Pseudomonadati; phylum Pseudomonadota; class Gammaproteobacteria; order Orbales; family Orbaceae; genus Gilliamella; species Gilliamella sp. Gris1-4. The sequence goes on from NZ_LZHA01000090.1 coordinate 10,777, forward strand.
AAACCAGTAGAAAGTAATACAAACCAACAAGTTAAACCTAAATTATTTGTATTATCTTTCAATGGCAGCATGAACGCACACGAAGTTGAAGAATTACGCCAAGAGATCACTGCTGTATTAGCTGTTATTAAGCCTGAAGATAAAGTTGTCATTAAGCTTGAAAGCCCAGGTGGCGTGGTTCACGGTTATGGTCTTGCTGCATCGCAATTATTACGGTTTAGACAGCGTGATATACCTTTCACTGTAGTGGTTGATAAAGTTGCGGCAAGTGGGGGATATATGATGGCTTGTACCGCTAACAAAATTGTGGCAGCACCATTTGCAATTGTGGGTTCAATTGGTGTGGTTGCGCAGATCCCTAATTTTAACCGCTTACTCAAAAAACATGATGTAGATATTGAATTACAAACGGCAGGTGCGTATAAGCGTACATTGACGATGTTTGGTGAAAATACCGAAGAAGGACGTCAAAAATTCAAACAAGAATTAGAAGAAACTCATCTTTTATTTAAAGACTTTGTTAAAGAGTATCGCCCAAATGTTGATATCGAACAAGTTGCAACAGGCGAACACTGGTTTGCAACTCAAGCTAAAAATAAAGGCTTAGTTGACGAAATCAGTACGAGTGATGACTTTATTTTATCTCACTTAGAAACACATAAAATTATCTCAGTCTGCTATCAACGTAGGCAAAAGCTATCGGAAAGAATTTCGAAGAACGTGATGAAAAGTGTAGAAAGATTGTTTTTCAGACAAGAAAACGGGCTGTAATAGCCCTTTTTTATTTAGCAAATACTTATATCCTCTTAGACCTAAAATTCAAAAATCATAAATTAAGCTCACTTTTGACGTAAAAGTTTATCAGCAACTAATTAATTTTTAACGATAGCATTAATTGCCAAAACTGAATATCCATTATTCTAAATAGGTTTAATATATAAGCAATCCATAAAAATTAATGGATAAACTCTTTCCTTTAATTACATTTCTTTATGTTTCTCCTTGAGGACAATTAATATGTTTCAATGGCTTTCAAATTGGGTTTTAGATGGACTTAAACACTCCCCAGAAATTCTATTATTTTTATCGTTAAGTTTAGGGTATTTAATTGGTGGCATTCGAATGGGTAAATTCCAACTCGGTGGTGTTGCCGGTTCGTTACTTGTCGCTGTTGCTTTAAGTGTTTTTGGCGTTACTATTGATGCTGGGGTTAAGTCGATTCTCTTTGCACTATTTATTTATGCTGTGGGTTATGAAAGTGGTCCTCAGTTTTTCCGTTCATTAGGTGTGAAAACATTACGCGAAATATTCTTAGCATTATTTATTGCTGTCGCAAGCTTTGTGACTGTTGTAATTTTAGCTAAAATATTCAATTTAGACAAAGGCCTTGCTGCTGGTTTAGCTGCAGGAGGATTGACCCAATCAGCCATTATGGGCACAGCCTCTGATGCATTAAGTCAGCTTGGATTAAGTGCTGAAGAATTAAGTAAAATGCAAGCTAATGTCACTATTGGTTATGCAGTCACTTATATATTTGGTTCACTAGGTGCCATTATAGTGTGTGTCAATATTCTACCAAAAATAATGGGTAGAGATATTGGCGATGATGCAATTAAAGCACAAGCAGAACAGCTTCATGGTTCGCTCTTATTGGGCAATGATCAAAATTTAGCTTTATCTGATATTAGTGGTCGTTTGTATCGTATTACCAATAAAATCAACCAAACTGTTTCCCATATTGAACAAGCTGTAAATGGTATCAGTATTGAACGTATTAAACGTGGCAATAAAATAATAGAAGCAACCCCTGAAACAGTATTAAAGTCAAAAGATATCATTCTGGTTGTGGGTCATCGTGACGCTATGATTAAAGCACAAGATCTACTTGGTAGCGAAGTAAATTCAGCATCAGGTATGGATGTAGTGATGAACAAACTAGATGTTGAAATGCGTAATAGCCGTTATGTGGATCAAAATCTTACTCAAGTACTTCAATCTGACGAAGTTATGAAATTAAAACATGGAATATACCTTTTGGCTATTCATCGTGATGGACAATCCCTTCCACTTAATAACGATATTAATTTAAAACTTGGTGATGTTATTACTATTTATGGTGCTGATGGTGATCTTCGTCGTGTTGTGGATAAAATTGGTGCTCCAATCACTAAAAGTGAAAAAACTGACTGGATATTTCATGGTTTAGGGCTTGTTGTAGGTCTTATTATTGGTTTAATCGTTATACGTGTTAGCGATATTCCTATTACATTAGGAGCTGGTGGTGGTGCGCTTTTATCAGGATTATTATTTGGCTGGTATCGCTCTGTTCATCAAACTATCGGTAACATACCAACTGGTGCTGTGCAACTTTTAAAAGATTTTGGCTTGGCAGGTTTTGTGGCGGTTGTTGGTTTAAGTTCTGGTCTTCAAGCGATTAATACTATTAAAGAACAAGGTTTATTCCTATTTTTAATTGGTGTTGTTGTTACTTTATTGCCAATGTTACTTGCCATTTATTTTGGTAAATATGTACTAGGCTATAAAAATGTAGCGGTGTTTGCTGGTGCTTTAGCGGGTTCGCGTAGTGCTAATCCTGCTTTTGGTGAAGTGCTAAATAAAGCCGGTAACTCAACACCAACCAACTCTTTTGCCATTACTTATGCTTTAGCTAATGTTTTCCTAACTTTATTAGGACCATTAGTTGTTGCTTTTGTTTAATTGATCCATCAAATTAAGGATACAAATGTATGAAAAACAAAACAGAATACAGTCAATATGCTAATTTAAGTCCTTTTGAATTAAAAGATAACTTAATTAAACTGGCACAAAGTCATACCGATCGCGTAATGTTAAATGCAGGTAGAGGCAATCCCAACTTTCTTGCTACTTGGCCTCGCCAAGCTTTTTTCCAATTAGGTGTATTTGCAACCCAAGAATCCGAAATGTCATTTTCATATTTAAATGAAGGTATTGGTGGCATGCCAATTAAAGCAGGACTAACAGGACGCTTTGAACATTTTATTTGCCAAAATTACAACACTCCTGGTGTTGCCTTTTTAGGTAAGGCATTTTCTTATATTCGTGATCAACTAGGGCTTGACGAAAACGCCTTTTTACAAGAAATGGTAGAAGGTATTTTAGGATGTAATTATCCAGTACCAGATAGAATGCTACATTTTAGTGAAGATGTGGTTAAAGCATATGTTTTACAACAAATGGGTGCTCAATATCTGGATCGTAATGATATAGATTTATTTGCTGTTGAAGGTGGCACAGCTGCCATGGCTTATATTTTTAACTCAATGAAAGAAAATGGATTAATCCAAAAAGGTGACAAAATTGCCATTGGCGCACCTATATTCACGCCTTATCTCGAAATTCCTGAACTTAATGATTACCAATTAGTTGAGGTATTAATCAATTCTGATCCTAACTCAAATTGGCAGTATCCTGAGTCAGAATTGCGTAAATTAGAAGATCCAGCAATTAAAGCCTTTTTTGTTGTTAATCCTTCAAATCCACCATCAGTTAAAATTGATGATAAAAGTTTAAAAATCATTGCTGAGATTGTTAAAAAACGCCCTGAATTGATCATTTTGACTGATGACGTTTATGGAACATTTGCCGATGATTTCCAATCTTTATTTGCAATTTGCCCTCAAAATACTATTTTAGTTTATTCATTCTCTAAATATTTTGGTGCTACAGGTTGGCGTTTAGGTGTTATTGCAACAGCACATGATAATGTAATAGATAAAGCCATTAAAGCGTTACCAAGCAAAACCAAACAGATCTTAAATAAACGATATAGCTCAATTGTTACTGACCCTGAAAATCTAAAATTTATAGACCGCTTAGTAGCCGATAGTCGTGCGGTTGCATTAAACCATACTGCTGGACTATCAACACCACAGCAAGTACAAATGGTATTATTTGCATTATGTGAAATGATGGATAGTGATCAAAGCTATAAAACAGCATTAAAATCGCTAATTCGACGCCGCGCAGCATCACTTTATCAACATTTAGGTCTTAAACATCAAACCGATGAAAACAGTGTAGATTATTACACTCTAGTGGATCTTGAACATATTTGCCGAGAATTATATGACGATAAATTTGCTAAATGGATCCTAAAAAATAAAAATCCATCTGAAATGTTATTCAGAATTGCTGATGAAGCAGGTGTTGTACTACTACCGGGTAAGGGATTTGCTGTACAACATCCTTCTGCTCGAGCATCGTTAGCAAACTTAAATGAATATCAATATGCCGCAATTGGATTATCAATGCGTAAATTAGCAGAAGAATATTATGCTGAATATAAAGCGAAGAATTAATAGTTAAACAGTTAGACTAACAAACCTAATCAAAAAACCCTAGCTAAGCTAGGGTTTTTATTTACCCAATAAAAATAACACCCATCTAGTTACTTATTATTAAAGCAAATAACCTTTCATAAAATACCGTTTAAAAAATTGATTTTATTTGATTTTAAATTGATGCTCTTTAAGGAAAAGAAGTCGTTTCCTAAATAAAGAATTGTTGTCCAAGAGGGCAACTTGGTTAATGCTTAGGCGACTTAGTATTTTAGTCATTATAATAGCAACAACAAATTATTTGCTGTTCTTATGGATTAACTTTAGGACCATAACCCCAACCTAACATATGTGGCATGTATTGTTCTGTATTACTATTTTCATCATATGAAACACTCATGTCATTTTCATCTTCATAATCGCTATAAACACCAACAAAGTCTTTTAAATCACCTAATTCTGGAATTGGAACTAATCGATCAGTTGAAACTATTTCATCATTTTTAACATAAGTGATACGCCAAACTAATTCTTTAGCTGCTTCAGCTCCATATAAATTATCAGCCAATACTTCTAACGGTTTTAAAAAAGTAGTGATATCACCACATAAATCGGTTTCCGCAACACAATAATTAACAGCAAGTAATCGATATACTTTTTTACCAACAATATACCTTGTAACAGCTTGTTTAGCTTCTTTATTTTCATCAATAATAATAACAAAACGACCATCATCAATATCGGCTGAGTAAGTTAAATATTCAATACCATCATTTAAAACTTCATGCTGTTTTTTAAATATAGAGACTTCTTCTGTATTTGGGGCAGCAAATGTGGTTGCTGTAAAAAATAAAGATACAGCGGTTACTAATTTCAATAGATTATTCATTATTGTTTATTCCTATGTGTTTTAAGAGCATACTACTATAAATTAAATCGACTATAAATTTAAGATACATTACTTATTAAAATAAACTATACTTATAGCTATCCAATAAAAATAATATATTAAATTATTATTTAAAAATAAATTTAGATAAAAATCGCTCCGGTAGACTATTGATTTTATTAAAGTTTTTATTTTGCTGTTTTCAAGCTAAATCAATCACTTACACAACCTAAGCAAAGCGCCGACTAAAACAAATCAACAAAACCACGAACAGCGCCCTAATAACAGCAAATTAACCGCTCTAAACCTTTTTTTTAACGAAAATTTAAAATTAAATAAAATCAACCAAATAATTATAAAAACATAATATCTTCCCAAAAAAGATGGCTATGTTGTTTGTCTTGTTTCGGCGTCAGACAAATAGACAAATTTGACTGGAACAAATTTGAACATCAGAGCATAGCGAAGATGGCCTCGTAGAGGCGAGTATCAGGATGATACAAGTAGCGTAGCCGAAGGCCACATTCTGTAGCCAAAGCGTGGGATTGCTAAGGGAATTCGCTTTAAATTCCCTTGGCTCGGACGTGTTCACAACAGCTATTTTGTTCACCAAAAGTCAAAACGTCCGAAACCACTGCACCCAAACAAAACAAACCCCAAACTTGCCCGCTAACAAATCTTTACAATAAACCAACAAAAAAAGTGGCGGATTATTTATCATCAAGTTATAATTTTTGAGCTTATTCAAGCAGGAAATCGTTCAAAAATAAAGCAAACGGATAGAGAAATTGATAAAAAACAAGAAATTATTTGGCAAGGAAATAAAAATGCATTACCATGGTTGGCATCTGGCATCTGGCATCTGGCCTGCCAAACCTATGCCCTAAATCTTATTGATTCGCACGGTAGCCAAAGTAGGTCGCCACAGTTATTTTCATCA